>CAYSTP010000133.1:0-6218 GCA_964434085.1 uncultured Pirellulales bacterium | reverse complement strand
CTGAATTTTGTGAGGGGAAAACAGGGCGACGCCGTTGTAGGACTTTTGGCCTTTGAAAGCGCAGTTGTAGCCGATTTTACTAAAGGGTTCGGTGGGGAAGTCCGGGTCCTGGACTTTCGTTTCCTGGACGCAGAGCACGTCGGGCTTATTCTGCTGCATCCACTGTGTTATTATCGGAAGTCTTGTACGGATGGAATTAACATTGAAGCTTGCAATTTTCATGCGATTGTTTGCCTCGTGCAATAAAGTGCATAAAAACGATTCTGATGTCCGATATTTCCCATATAGCCTGAAAGCGTCTATGTGTTCAGCACCGGGTAATTATGTTTATTCGGTGGTGCTTAGGCAAGAGGCTTTAAGGAATTTGCCTTTGTAGTTTGTGTTTTACCTTAAAAAGGAGTGCCAGGTAATGTTGAAGAAATTGCTGTTAATATTGTTACTGGCGGTACTTAGTGTATCATTGATAAGCTGTCAAACGGTGTCGGGGATTGGAGGCGACATCCAGTGGACGGCTCAAGCAACGTCTGACCTGCTGGAAGGCAATTAAGGTTACTGTTTAAGCCGGCCTATACACCGGAACTTCTCAAGTCAGGCTTTCATCGGAAACCTGGGGCTGAGTCTGCTTAAGGGCAGTGTCTTTGATTTCCTCAATTGCGACGTTTTTTTTTGCCGGCGTCACGGGTGCTGGAGGTGCAGGCACTTTTTCGGTAACATAGCTTTCAACGATTGTCAGCAGGGCAAGGAGGAAACTGAGGGTGCTTTCTGCTCCCTGGTTGAGATTGACGCCGGTGGGAGTCAGTCCATCGTGACAGCCTTTTGTCCTGAAGTTATAAACAGGCACCGCCAGGTCGTTGACGCCGAGGAACCAGTCGAAGGCCTTTCTCTGTAATTTCAGGTATTCTTTGTTTTTGGTTATATCATAGGCCTCGCCTAACATCATGACGGTTCCGACCGCTTCGATGGGCTGCTGGTCCCACCTGGCTTTTTTGGCGCCTCTTTCGTACCAGCCGTGACATCCGACGAAGCTGAAATGGTCGCCGTTGAATGTCTGAGCGAGGAGGAAGTCGCCGGTTTTCTGAGCGACCCGGAGATATTTGTCGCCGAGGGTACGGCTTGCTACGAATAACGCGTGTGGGAGAATAGCGTTGTCGTAAGTGAGAATATGTTCGAACCACTGCCAGTCGGGCAGGCTGTTATTCTCGAACTCCATGACTAATCGGTCGGCTGCGGCGGCCATTCGCCTTTTTATGTCGCTGGCGCCCGGGAACTGTTTGAGATAGTCGTTCATACCGAGAATAGAATAGGCCATTGCCCGTATGTACTGCATGGGAATATGCGGCACGATTCTGTCGAAGGCGTCCTTGGCGATAGACAGATATGTTGAAGCGGGCGGATTTGCCATAACGGTGCCCAGTGCCCACAATGAGCGTCCGAGGCCGTCATGCGGCGGTTCACTCTTGACCCATTTGCGGTCAAAATTCATGAGGTTTCTGACGCGGCCGTCCTTGTCCTGGGCATACATTATGAATGACAGGTAAATATCAAAGAGTTTCAAGGCTTCGGGGTCGGGGTACTGATTATAGTATTTTGTCATGACAATGAGGGCCCTGGCGTTATCGTCGGTGGTGTAACCGAAGTTTCGATTTGGGACGGTAAATTTGGCATGCTGGTACATGCCGGTGTCGTCTGTGAGTTTCTGTATATGAGTCAGTGAAGGCTCTGGTACGTGCATATCGAGTGAGGAGCCGGCAGCGGCTTCTACGGGCTTTGGGGTTACGCGAACCGGCAGGGTCTTTGCGTTAAAGATTTTCCAGTAGGCCTGTCCGATTTTGGGCCATGTTCTGCTTCGGCCGTAGTCGTAAGCGCGTCTTCGCAGAGAATAGAATACGGACTGGTCATTGAGCAGGCGATTAATTTCGTCAGCCATTTGCTTATGGTCGCCGAAGGGGACAATTATTCCGCGACCTTCTGCGAGCAGCTCCTCGGCGGCCCAGTATGGAGTTGAGACCACAGCTTTTCCGGTGCCGACGGCGAATGAGAGTGTTCCGCTGGTAAGCTGTTCGCGGTTAAGATAAGGCGTGGCGTAAACGTCGGCGGCACAGAGGAAGTTGTGCAGCTCCCTGTCGTCAACAAATCTGTTGTGGAAGATGACGTTTTCGGTCAGGCCTAATTCTTTGACCATTCGCTGAAGGCTGAAGCGGTAAGATTCGCCGTCGTGCTTCAATACCGACGGGTGCGTCGTGCCGAGTATGACGTACAGAACAGAAGGATGAACCTTGATAATTTCGGGCATGGCCTGGAGCATCATCTCAATGCCCTTGTTTTTACTGAGCAGACCGAAGGTGAGTATTGTTTTTCGGCCGTCCATATTGAACTTGTGCTTATAGTAATTACTGTCGACAAATGTAAGGTCGGGTATTCCATGGGGAATAACTTTTATCCTGGTGTCTGATACACCGTAAATATCACGAAGCATGCGGATTCCGCGTTCGTTCATTGTGATGATTTGGTATGACGAGTTGCAGACATCGACGAGGGCCTGGTAATAATCCGGGGCAGGGTCGTCGAGCACAGTATGGAGCGTAGTAATAACCGGTGCATTGAGGCGGCCCATGAGCAGGTTCAGATACGAGCCCGCCGGACCTCCAAACAGGCCGAATTCGTGCTGAAGGGAGACAACATCGACGTGGCTGAAGTTGAGATAGTCTGCGGCGCAGACGTAATCGTTTTTGACTTCCTGTCTAATCTCAAACTTTACCGGTTCGTGGAAGGTGGGCGAATCACTGGCTCGCATAGCGACGACCAAAGGCTCGAAATGACCTCTGGCGGCGGCGGAAATATTGTTTATCAGGTCGGACGTGAATGTCGCAATGCCACATCTTCTCGGTTTGAATGAAGATATAAACGCAACTTTTTTAACAGCGCCTTTGGCCATTCTTTACTCCGCCAAGCTACCCCCCCGGTTGCCTTGATTTTAGGTTTGCCGGACGGCTGTGTCAAGGATATTGACAGAAAAGGTCGGGATTTGGCCTTAATCCCGGCCCCAGAGGTAAAAAAGGGGGTGGTGGCTGAAAACACTTGGTTTTTGCTGGTTTTTGGTATTTTTTCGGGATTTGGGTGGTTTTTGCAGCACAATTTTTTATTTTTACGTAATACCATATTAAAGCAGTAGGAATAGTAGGAGTTTAATATGAAACTTTCAACACGGACAAGATATGGTATCAGGGCGGCAATTGAGATAGCTGGACATTATGGCCAGGGGCCTGTACAAATAAAAGTAATCGGGCAGAAGCAGGCTATCAGCGTCAAGTATCTGGAGCAGTTGATGGCAATGCTGAAGTCGGGTGGATTCGTGCGTAGCGTGCGTGGCTCGAGGGGTGGATACATGCTGGCGCGTGAGCCGGAGCAGATACGGCTGGATGAGCTGGTTTTGGCACTGGAAGGTTCGATAACGACGGCTGAGTGCGTGGATGATGAGAGCTATTGTGCCCGGGCAGCCGACTGCGTGGCCCGGGACTTGTGGAACAAGGTTCAGCAGGCCGTGATGGATGTGTTGGGTTCTATTACCCTTAAAGACCTGGTCAATAGGACGAAGAGTCGGCACGACGCACTGAATTATCAGATTTGAAAATCATAATTGCCGGCTTGTCTCGGCGAAGGTGTTAATGAGGCCAGAGAAGCAAACGACTTGCCGAGCCGCAGCCGGGCAGGGAGAAGCTATGAGCGCGATATTCGAGAACATAGCCGCGGCGGTCGGTTATACTCCGCTGGTTAAACTTAATCGTCTTGGCAGTGATAAGGCGACGATTTTAGTTAAGCTGGAATCGAAGAATCCGTGCGGCAGCGTTAAAGACCGGATAGCACTTTCGATGATTGAGGCGGCCGAGGAGAAAGGCCTAATCGACGCGGACACGATTGTTATCGAACCGACAAGCGGTAATACGGGAATCGGCCTGGCGTTTATGTGCGCGTGCAAGGGCTATCAGCTTGTGCTGGCGATGCCTGAGTCCATGAGTATCGAGCGCCGCAAGCTTCTAAAACTGTTCGGGGCGAGGCTTGTTTTGACGCCGGCAAGTGAAGGTATGAGCGGAGCCATAAAGAAGGCCGAAGAATTGATGAAAGAATATCCCAAGACGTTTATGCCGCAGCAGTTCAAGAACCCCGCGAATCCGCAGATACACAGGGAGACGACGGCGCAGGAGATATGGGTGGACACGGACGGCAAGGTTGATATTCTTGTTTCGGGTATCGGTACGGGCGGAACGGTAACCGGCTGCGGTGAAATGTTGAAGAAGAAGAAACCGAACGTAAAAGTGGTAGGAGTTGAGCCTTCGGCATCTGCGGTTCTTTCAGGCGGCGAAGCCGGTCCGCACAAGATTCAGGGAATCGGCGCCGGTTTTGTGCCGGACGTGTTGAACAGGGAAATAATCGACGAGATACTGACTGTGAATAATGAGGATGCGATAGAGACAGCGAGACTACTGGCTCGCAAAGAGGGGATTATGTCGGGTATCAGCGGCGGGGCAAATGTCTGGGCCGCGATGCAGGTTTCGCAGCGACCCCAGAGCGTCGGCAAAACAATAGTGACGTTTATATGCGATACAGGCGAAAGGTATATTTCCACCGAGATGTATGAAGAAACAGAAGGGACAGAAGAATCTTGTGCCTGAGAGAACAGGAGCCGCAATGGGCAAGAGTGAGCTGAGCGATAAACAGCTTGAGAAACTGGTGGATGAAATTGTTGCGACCTACCGGGGTGATTCCGGGATAAACTTTATCGACGCGACAAATCTGCCGGCGCGGAGCGAGATACTGAATATTCTCGAACTTCTGATGGAGCTGCTTTTCCCGGGGTATACTGGCAAGAGGCGCGTCACGAAGGACAATGTGCATTATGTAGTGATTGATATTGTATGTCATGTCTATACCGCGTTGTCGGAACAGATAGAAAGGGCTTACAGGTATCGATGCCGTCTCGAGAGCTGCGAGACCTGTGATTGTGTCAAGATGGCTGAGAATGCGACGCATCACCTGCTCAATAAGCTGCCGAGTATTCGCGAGATGCTCAAGGGCGACGTGGTAGCTGCTTTCGACGGCGACCCTGCGGCCAAGTCTTACGAAGAGATTATCATCAGCTATCCGTGCATCGTGGCGATAGCGACCTACCGGATTGCACATGAGCTTTACGCCAAGGAGATACCGCTGCTGCCGAGAATTATGAGCGAATATGCGCATTCGGTGACCGGAATAGATATTCATCCAGGCGCGAAGATAGGCAAAAATTTCTTTATCGACCACGGGACAGGAGTTGTCATCGGTGAGACTTCTGTGATAGGCGACAATGCCAAGATATACCAGGGTACGACACTCGGGGCGTTGAGTTTTCCGAAGGATGAGCGCGGCAGGATTATTAAAGGCGGCAAAAGACATCCGACGATTGAGGATAACGTGACGATTTATGCCGAGGCGACGATACTGGGGGACGTGACAATAGGCAGGGATTCTGTCATAGGCAGTAACGTGTGGATAAAGGAATCGGTTCCGGCGGGAGTTACCGTCAGCATGGACGGCGGGGACCTGGTCTTCAAAAAACGTGATGAATAGCCGCGAAGGGGACGGGCTTTGGACGCAGCTTTGGAAAAAATAGAACGGCTTAAGAGGGAGCGTAACGCTGTAATACTTGCGCATAATTATCAGCCGGGCGAGATTCAGGATTTGGCGGATTTCTGCGGCGACTCTTTGGGTTTGAGTATCGAGGCATCGAAGACGGATGCGAAGGTGATAGTGTTCTGCGGCGTGAGGTTCATGGCTGAGACCGCGGCGATACTATCGCCGGGGAAAACAGTTCTGCTGCCGGAAAAAACCGCAGGCTGTCCGATGGCGGATATGATAACAGCGGAGCAGTTGCGGCAGCTCAAGGCCAAGTATCCCGGTGCGATTGTTGTTTGTTATGTGAACAGTACGGCTGATGTTAAGGCCGAGAGTGATTACTGCTGTACGAGCTCTAATGCAGTAGCGGTTGTGGACTCGCTGCCGGCCGACAAGAAGATATTGTTTGTGCCGGACAGGAACCTGGGCAGCTTCGTAGCTGAAAGGACCGGCAGAGACATTGAGCTGTGGCCCGGATACTGTACGACGCACGTGTGTATAACGGAAGATGATATACGAAAAGCGAGGCAGAAGTGGCCTGATGCGATTGTGATGAGCCATCCGGAATG
>CAYSTP010000132.1:0-6229 GCA_964434085.1 uncultured Pirellulales bacterium | reverse complement strand
ATATGAACGATAGTGGCCGTCAGGGTCATTATCGCGAGTACGAAATGGCTTGTCGCTGTGGCGAAATGAACGGGAAACTTCAGGATATATACCATCATCGGCACATGGATAATTCCGCCGCCGATGCCGAGCAGGCTCGAAAGCAGCCCCACAAATATGCTGATTATCATGCCGAGTCCGACGTTATAAGGCGGAATCGTCTCAGTGCCGGCCGGATGAGACTTGAACCGTTTTCCTGAGATAAAAAGATACGCTCCCACGGCAATCAATGTAATGCCGAATACTATATCGAATGTGCCGGATGAAATATAATCGATGATTATCGCGCCGACGACCGAGCCGGGTATCGCGGCAAGAGCGAACAGCAAACCGCCGCGGTAATTAATTCGCTTCATTTTTGCGTAAGCGATACTGCCGGAAGTTGCATTTGCACAAATCACAGCCAGCGAAATAGCAGTCAGCACACCCGGTCCCTTGTCTTTATATAGAAATAAAAATATCGGCATTAAAAGAAAACCGCCGCCGGCCCCGATTAACGTTCCGATAGCCCCGATAACTATGCCAAGAGATATCAATCCGAATGTTTGTTCGAATCCCATTTGAAACCTAAAAAAATAAAAACAGGGACCGCCTGTTTTTGCGAAAAATCAGGGACGGCAATCTTATTGCTCATCCGAAAAGCTCTTCAAATTTTGCCCCGATGGAATCGGGGTCACCGCTTTGACACAGACTCTGGCCGATTAGGCACGCCCGGACACCGAACGAGATGAGTTTTTCAGCGTCGGCGCGAGTCTTTATACCGCTCTCAGCCACAAGCTCATTGGTATTATCCAGAAGTGCCGACAGTCTGCCGGTCGTGTTAATATCCACCTTCATTGTTGTCAGGTCGCGGTTGTTAATGCCGAGTACGCTGTAGCCGGCTTTAGGGAATCCTATAAAGGAACGTACTTCGAGCAGCCTTTCCGGGCCGTGTACTTCCAGCAGCACAGTAAGGGTCAGTTCCGAAGCGAGAATCATAAGGTCGGAAATTTCAGCGGTCTTGAGCACATCAGCAATCAGCAGTATCGCATCGGCCCCGGCCGCCCGCGATTCGTATATCTGCCACGCGTCGATGATAAAATCCTTGCGGAGCACAGGCAGATTGACTGCCGACTTGATTTGGCTGAGGTACTCGAGCTTTCCCTGAAAATATTTTTCATCGGTCAGGCAGCTTATAGCGTCCGCCCCGCAGCTTTCGTATGTCTTTGCGATTTCAACCGGGTCGAAGTCCTTGCAGATAATCCCTGCCGACGGTGACGCCTTTTTCACTTCGGCGATGACGTTAATTCCGCGGATGTTCGGCTTGGTGACGGCCTTGTAAAAATTGCGGCAGCGGGGCATTGAGCTGATTTGCTCTTCGAACTGCCCGATGCTCGTGTGCCTTTTACGCTCGGCGACTTCGGTCCTTTTGTTTTCGATTATCTCATCGAGTATATTCGCCACGGCTGTCTTATCCTGCCAGTTTCACATAAGCCATACGGACCTGGTTAAGTGTATCCTGGAGAACCTTTTGCTCCTGCTCGGAGAGGTTGCCTTTGGTCTTTTCTTCGAGGGTTTCGAGCATATCGATATTGTATCGGGCAAGTTCGAGGTCCGGCTCGCGGTCGTCCTGTCCTTCTATCTTAAACGCCCCCATCGAGAAAAAGGCCTGTGTGGTAAGCATACTAATCAGCGCAGCCAAATCGCCCTTTGGCAGAGGCCCGCGAGGTCGTTGTTCCTGTTTTTCTTTTTTCTCCTCCAGCTCTTCCTGCGCAGCCAATACGTCTTTTTCTTTTTTAGCCTCCTCTTTCCAGTCTTCGTCGATGATGATTTTCTTTTCGTCTTTGCCTTTTTCTTCAGCCATTGTCGGCCTCCTTCGGAGTTTTATGGTCTCGCCACAGAGTATTTATTAATAGCCACAGAGAACACAGAGGTCACAGAGAAAAATAATCTGTAGCTAACATTTATTTTTTTAATTGTGTTCATTCGTGTTTATTCGTGGTTTAGATAAATTTTACTTTTTATACTTTTTCATTTGCCTGTCGATGTCTCTTTTTGTCTGGCGTTCTGTAATTGACTTTCTCTTGTCGTATTGTCTTTTGCCGCGTGCGAGGGCAAGCTCGACCTTTGCCAGGCCTCGGCTGCTGAAATATATCCTCAGCGGCACGAGTGTAAAGCCTCGCTGCTCCAGCTTGGTTCTCATCTTGAGTATTTGCCGCCGATGCAGAAGCAGTTTTCTTTTCCTGACGGGTTCGTGGTTGTGGATGCCCGCCTGTTCATACTGGGCAATGGTTGCTCCGAACAAAAAGCATTCGTCGTTGACAATTCTTGCGTAGGAACCGTTAAGGTCGGCTGCATGAGCCCGCAGCGACTTGACTTCCGAGCCGACCAGTGACACGCCCGCCTCGATTTTCTCGATAAGCTCGAAGTTATGATAGGCCTTTTTATTAACTGCTGCCGGGCCTTTTCTTTCAGTTTTTTTGTCCTTCTTTGCCGACATTCGCCCTATAATAGCCCGGCAGCGGCGATTTTGCAAGCCGACCGGCAAGCCCGCAGCATCGGTGACGAAGGTTACTTAACCAGCCGCAGAGTAACCGGATAGCGATAGTGCTCACCGCCGTTGACCTTAATCGTGGCGATAATACAAAATACCAGGTCAACAATACCTACTGCCGGCATCAGGAAAAAGCCGATGCACAAAAAGCTGAGCAAGAAGGAGGCAATCATGGCGAGCATGACCGTGATTTGAAAGTTCAGTGCCTCCTTGCCCTGCTCATTAATAAAGGGATGGTCGTCCTTTTTGACCAGCCAGATAATCAGCGGGCCGATGAAGCCGGTGAAAATCGCCAGCAGGTGACAGAGCATAGCCATTGTCTTGGCGTCACTGGGGATTTCGGTTGCAACCGGTGCCGCCTGCTCCGTTTGTTGAGGTTTTTCCGGCGTTTGAGACTGTTGGGGGGTCTGTTCTTCTGCCATAGTGTTGCTCCCTAACGCTAAAAACATTCAGATAAATGAACGACTCTGTACTATTATACAGCCGGTTTGGTAGGGTCAAGAAAAATCCGCCGCGAGCCGGTTGACTATTTTAGGTTGACTATTTGAACCCGAAGGCGCTCAATAGTTCGGATATGGCTATTGCTGAAAACGCAGCAGCGGCGTTAGGACTTACGGCTCTGGCCGGCGTCAGCACCGGCTTCGGCAGTGCTATCGCCTATTTCATAAAAAAACCCCGCATCGCGTATCTCGCTTTTGCACTTGGACTGTCTGCGGGGGTGATGATTTATGTATCGTTCGTCGAGTTCCTTCCAATGGCGACCGAGACCGTCGGCGAACTCTGGGCGGTTATTGTATTCTTTTTGGGTATTGCTTTTATCGGTGCGATAGATTTTCTCGTACCCGAGCCCGAGAACCCGCACAACTACCAAGGCCTGGCCGAACCGGAAGCGCCTCAGCAGGACCGCCGGCTTATGCGGACCGGACTGCTTACCGCACTGGCCATCGGCATCCACAACTTTCCCGAAGGACTGGCGACCTTTGCCGCCGCCCTGACGGATTTAAGGCTCGGTATATTTATCGCAATCGCAATCGCCATACACAACATCCCCGAAGGAATCGCCGTTTCAGTCCCTATCTATTACGCCACCGGAAGCAAGAACAAGGCCTTTGTCTATTCATTCCTGTCGGGTGTTTCCGAACCGGTCGGGGCACTTATTGGCTACCTTATTCTTGCACCGTTTCTTACCCAGGCTTTCTTGGCGGCGATACTTGCCTTCATCGCCGGCATTATGATTTACATCTCGCTCGATGAGCTTTTACCTGTGGCACATCGCTACGGCCACGGACACCTGGTCATTATCGGCATCGTTTTAGGCATGGCCGTAATGGCCGTAAGCCTCATTATGCTTTGATTTGTCTTGAAAATTATCCATAAAAATGTAATGTTTGCCGGCCCTTGTACGTCTATATATTTGTCAACTATAAACCAATCGATTTGAATGGAGCGAAGAAATGAAGAAGATAAACACACAAAGAATCCTGCTGAACCTGTTTTTTGGCTTGGTAACGCTGGCCGTTGTTGGCTGCGATATTAACATCTGCGGCTGCTCGCCGGGCAACGCTAAGTACGAAAGGGCCGAAGAGCACACCGTACCAATGGGGGGCATTGAGGCTATCGACGTTGATACAATGTTCGGGTCGGTGACCGTTGCCGGCGATGAAACTGACGAATGTCGCATAGAGGCCAAACTTACAGCCCGCGCCCCATCGAACCAGGAGGCCGAACAGATAGCCGAGCAGACCAAAATTAAAATTGAACCCGTCGGTGAAATGCTAAAAGTCTATATCGATAAGCCCCAGCTCAAAAACAATCGCTCAGTAGGGGTAAGTTTCAATATAACAATGCCGAAATCTGTTGCAGCTAAAGTCCATAGCTGCTACGGAGGCATAAAACTCTCGGACCTCGAAGCCGACGTAATAGCCGACACGAGCTTTGCCTCTGTAGAGTGTTCAAATGTAACGGGCAACGCCGATTTGAAGACCTCTTATGGCTCGATAAACTGTAAGAATGTCAAAGCCGGCGGCGTCAAGGCTCGAACCAGTTTTTCGTCAATCAGTTGTCATAATGTAGTCGCAGCCATTGACCTGAAAACGTCCTACGGCAGTATAGATTGCAGAAATCTTACGAGCAGCAGAATCGAGGCCCATTCGAGCTTCGGCAGTGTGGATATCGAGTGCTCGGACCAGACCGCCCTGGAGCTCATTGCCGATGTCTCCACGTCCTACGGCAGCATCGAATTCAAGGCCCCCGCCGGCTTCAGCGGCACGGTTGACGCAGAGACCAGCTTCGGCTCGATTCAGACACTTCTGCCCGTCACCGTCAGCGGCGAAATAAGCAAGGACAGGGTCAGCGGAACGGTCGGAACGGGCAGCGGCAGATTGGCGCTAAAGACCAGCTTCGGCTCAATCAAAATAAAATAGCTCCTCACGACTTCTCTCTGCAAACCGCCTTTGCCCTGAACGCCTTAGCTGGTATAATCGGCGTTCCTTCGGGCTGAATTTCATCGGTAGTGATTCGAGAGTTATATGGAGCAGGCGGTCAAAAGCAGGAACCTCTGGTATATCGGGGGATTGCACTTCGAATGTGTCCGGTGCGGCAAGTGCTGCTCCGGACCGGGCGAGGGATACATCTGGGTAACCCGACCCGAGATACGGTTCATCGCCGACTACCTGAAAATTCCTGTCGGCGAGCTTCGTAACAGGTATCTAAAGCGCATAGGCATGCGTCTGAGTATAATCGAGGATAAAACTACCAGGGACTGCATATTCCTCGAAAGAATCGGCGGTGAAAAGAAATGCAGGATTTATCCGGTAAGACCCAATCAGTGCAGGACCTGGCCGTTCTGGTCGAGCAATCTTCTCAGCAGCAATAGCTGGAACGAGACGGCGATGAAGTGCGACGGTATCAATCGCGGCAGGCTGTACAGCTTTGAGCAGATAGAAAAAATCCGCACCGGCAAAAAGTGGTGGGAAAATGACGACTGCACTGATTGACCGTGTCCGGGAAATATACAGACAGATTGATGAAGCGGCCAAAACATCGCCTGAGCTTGCAGGCCGGTGTCTGGCGTGCGGCAAATGTTGCAGCTTTGAATCTTACGACCACCGGCTTTATATCACACCGCCGGAGCTGGAGTATCTGGTATATCATATCGGTTCTGAAAACCTCAAACCAATGACAGACGGTTGCTGCCCGTATAATGTGCAGGGTAAATGCACCGTATATGATTATCGTTTCTCCGGCTGCCGAATCTTCTGCTGTACCGGCGACAGAGAATTCCAGAGTCGCCTTACCGAATCTATCCTTGCCGACTTAAAGCAATTGTGCGTCGAGTTTGAATTGCCCTATAGCTATCGGCAATTGTTCGAGGTGTCATCTTGAAACAAATCGAGTATCGAGAATCAAGCATCGAGCATCGCGTCAGTATTCATCCACCGGCTGGGGTATGTAGTCCTGCGGGTCGCACAGGTTGATATATTGTGCGATATTGAGAAGTGTGCCGTGGGTTTTATAGAAGTTGTACAACCGGCCTATCTTTTCCGTATCGGTCACCTCCAGATGTTCCGCCCACTTGTCGATTTCCGCACCCCATACGATTCTGGTCCCGTCCTTTGCGTACAGTTCAATGTGCGGTTTGCTTCTGCTGTATCTGCC
>CAYSTP010000131.1:0-6250 GCA_964434085.1 uncultured Pirellulales bacterium | reverse complement strand
TCTGCAGAATGTTCGGGATGGAATAGAAATCCCAGTCGCAGCAGAGCATTTCCTCAATTATGTTTTCCACAGATAAATGCTTGTAGCAAGCTACGGGGAAAGTCAGCGTATAATATTTCCAGTCTTCGGGAAAGTTGTCGAGGGCAATCCGCCCCTGCGATTTCATCTGGTCCCAGAGTTGCGTGCCCGGCAAAGGCGTCAAAAACAAGACGTTCAGATAATCCACGCCGTACTGGTCGGCTGTCGCAGCGATACGTTTGCCGATGCCCGGTTTGTCTATGTCCAGACCGATTATAAACGAAGCCACCACCAGAATTCCGTGCCTTTGTATGCGACGTACGCATGCACGGAAGTCGCGGTTCTTAAGAAGGTTGAATTTTTTGCCAAGCTCGACAAGCCCCTCCTGCACGGGAGACTCGAATCCTATAAAGACGCCTCTGCAGCCGGCTTTTGCGGCCAATACCAGAAGCTCTTCATCATCGGCGAAGTTAACTGTGACCTGGGCTATCCATTGTTTGCGCAGGTTTGCTTTTGCCAAGGCGCCGAACAGGTCCTTGGCGCGAGCGATGTGCTCAGTTCGAGTGCCAATTAGATTGTCATCGACGACAAGAACACGTTTCTCACGAATCAACTTAAATTCACGGACGACATCGGGAATTGGACGCTGCCGGTAACGCGCTCCATTAAAGGCCGTGACGCTGCAGAAGCTGCAATTCAACGGACAGCCTCGCGTGGTCTGAATTGCACCGAAGGCATATCCCGAAGTCAGCAAATCCTGACGTGCCAGCGGCACATTTGTTATTTCGGCGAGACCTCCGTCATATCGCCGCTTGAGGTTATGGTGTCGCACGTCCTCCAGGACCTGCCGCCAGACGCCCTCAGCTTCGCCCGTGACGACCGAGTCCACTCGCTGCGCGACCTCGTCCAGACACATTGTGGCGTGAATGCCGCCCATGACGACGGGCACGCCGAGTTCGCGGAATTGGGCTGCCACTTCATACGCGCGATTGGCCTGGGAGGTGAAAGCGGTAATGCCCACCAGGTCCGGTCGAGGCATGGCCTTATAGTCGGGCACCCCCAGGTTCTCATCCACAATTACAGTTTCCCACTCCGGCCCGGTCAGCCCTGCAAGAACCATAAGACCCAACGGCTTCCAAACGCGGTAACGGTTCCAGCGGCTCTGTCTGACATTGACGATGCTGACAAGAGGATTCGATGGATTGATTAGATAAAGTCGCATAGCGTAACAGCGTTAATTATGGAAAACTTTGCTTATATTGCCCTTATATAATAAATGGTTTTGCGTCCATTGCAATATCTTTAATGATGGAAAATGTGCAGTTCAACCCCGGCCGAAGTCTCAGGATTTTTGCCCGGCGTCTATCGTTCAGCCAACAGAATACGCAAAATTCGAGGCGGCTCGGCCCCAAGTACCTCGGACACAGCACAAGACAGAACGAACGCAAGGCCGCCTGCAATTGTTCCCACAGGACAGGCCCTGCGAGCTTACCAAAAAGAAAAACCCCCACCTTCAGGTAGGGGTAAACAGGTTACACTACCTGCCTTAGTTCGACATCAAATGTCAGGTTCACAGCCATTAATACAGTGATCGCGTTCAGGTATTAGTAGCGTCGTCCGCCGCCGCCACCGCCGCCGTAACCGCCGCCACGTCCGCCTCTGCCACCACCGCCGCCGTAGCCGCCGCCTCTGCTACCACCGCCCCTGCCGCCTCTGCTACCGCCGCCGCCGCGGCCCTCGCCGCCGGCGCGGGCGCGGGCTTCGTTGACCTTGATGGCCCTGCCGTTGAGCTCCTTGCCGTCCGCTCCCTGCATTGCGGCCGCGGCCTCATCCTTGCTGGGCATCTCGACAAACCCGAATCCCCGCGATTCGCCGCTGAACTTGTCCTTTATGACGTTTGCTGATTCGACCTGGCCGTAAGACTCGAAAAACTTCTGCAAGTCCTCGTCACTTACATCACTCGCTAAATTCCCAACGTACAGCTTCATTGTCTGCCTTCCTTAAACAAAATTCCTCTATCGTATTGCCACACTGCAATTTCGATTGTCAGTGGCCTTTAGGGCTTCTAATATAATGAAAAAGACACGGATTTACAATTCATTTCCGCCGCAGGCGGATAAATCTCTGCGGCCTCGCCTGCCCCTGCAAGCGGTAAGCAGGGGGTTGTGGCTAAACTTTCTTTTGGCTCCATTCATTTACGCACCTGCTACGCCCATGCACAGCGGCGTAGCCGCAAGTGCAGTATTTAACTGCCCGGTCAATTCCTGCACAAGCGATTTTACCGATATGATTTTAGTACACCTGTAAGCATTCGAGCCGGCAAATGCGAAGCCTTCATCCATCCGGCCCCTCGCGGCATTTGCCAGCACCTTGGCTATGCAATAAGGCACTACTGCCGGGTCGCAACTCCTCAGACACCTGTAATCACACGTGAACGGCACGGTCTCGCCCCGGTTGATTTTCTCGACAAAACTGTTGTTGATAACCCTGCCCGGTAAACCTACCGGGCTTTTTATAATTGTCAAATCATCCGGGCCGGCATCTATATAAGCCTGCTTGAAATTGTCGTGCACGTCACACTCATAAGTGCAGACAAATCGCGTAGCCATCTGCACGCCGGCGGCCCCCAATCTCAGAAACCTCGCAATATCTCCGCCGTCGAAGATTCCTCCCGCCGCAATGACCGGTATGTTAGGCGTGAAAGAATTAGCGACAGCAAGAACTTCTGTAGTTATCTCTTCAATCGCGGGCGCGGTGTTTTCGACTAAGCTCTGGTGGGTATATCCGAGATGTCCGCCGGACTTGCTTCCTTCGACAATGACGGCATCGGGTACTTTATTGAAATGCAGCTTCCATCTTTTGAGAATGATTTTGAAGGCCCTTGCCGAAGAGACGATTGGTATTAATTTAATGTCCTTTCCGTTCAGATATTTCGGCAAATCCAGCGGCAGTCCTGCACCGCAGATTATCAGGTCCACGTTCTCATCAACGGCTGTCCTCACAAGATTGCTATAGTGCCCCAGAGCAACCATAATATTGACACCGATTACCCCGCTGCTCAATGCCCTTGCCTTTCTAATCTCCTGCCGCAGCGACTCTTCGCTGTCGGCCACAAGGTCGGCGAATGCGCAATCCTCGAACTGGCCTAACCCGGCACTGGCAATGACGCCGGCACAGCCGGTATTTGCCACAGCAGATGCAAGATTAGCTCCGGAAACCTTGATTCCCATGCCTCCCTGTATTATGGGTGGGCAGATTTCCAGATTCCCTATCTTCAAGACAGGAGTGCCGTTTGTGTGCATAGATAACCCACTTAGTAAAAGCCACAAGTTTTAGAGAAATGACGATAGAAGTGGGTATTGAAGACAGAGTCAGTAGGAACGAGTGGCTTCAATAGTCTCAACGCCCGCTCAGGCGGCCATTTCAATTTGCTTTTTATATTACCATAATTATCGGCAGATACAAGAAATATTATTCAATTTTACCTATTTTATTCTACAGGGCCGAGACAACATCTGACAAGCACGATTCGTCTTGCGTCCGCAGGAATGACAAAAGGACAACCCCCCTGCAGATGCAAAAAGTTGAAAGCAGGGAGCTAACAAATGTACAGGCGTAGGTGGTGGGTGTTAAATGGAGGGGTGGTAAGAGGTGTTTGACAAATGGGTGAGGTGATGATAATATCCGGGGTCAATTCTTAGTCAGAATGCAGCATAGTGACAGCTTAGGCAGCCTGGGCAATGAGGACAGCCTCAGGTTAGCATATTTGTAGCGAGGCACAGAGATGGATAACGTAAAAATCACTCCGATGGAAAACATTAGTAGCGGTTTTATCAGCGGGGAATACATCCCGCAGGGCAAGGACGAGTGGTATCTGCGCAATGAGCAGTTCAGCAAGAGCAAAAAGGCGTACCGGCGTCTGCGCGCACATGAGGTCGAGATGCTGGTGAAGAACGGCAATTACTGCGAGAACTGGGATAATATTCTGGTGACGAACGAGTTCGACAGCGGGCAGATAAAGAACAACGAGTTTTTCGGGTTCATTCGAATAGGCAGGTGCAAAGAGGCTGAGCTGGAGCATCATGATTTGCAGCTTCCGGTGGGCATCAGCAACAGCAGGATTGTCGCGTGTGACATAGGTGACGACGTCGCGATTCATAATGTTCGTTACCTTGCGCATTTTATAATCGGTGACAGGTGTATCGTTACGAACATCGATGAGATGCACACAACCAATCACGCGAAATTCGGCAACGGTATAGTCAAGGACGGCGAGGCGGAGAAGGTGCGCATAATGATTGACCTGATGAACGAGACGGGCAGCAGGGATATTCTGCCGTTCGACGGTATCATACCGGCCGATGCATACATGTGGGCGAAGTACCGCGATGATACGGCGCTTCAGGAGAAGCTAAAGGAGATAACTCAGAGGAGTTTTGATTCAAGGCGCGGCTATTACGGCACCGTCGGGGAGCAATGCGTTATCAAGAACAGCAGGATTCTCAAAGACGTCAAGATGGGCTCACACTGCTATATCAAAGGCGCGAACAAGCTGAAAAACCTGACAATCAACTCATCAGAAGACGAGCCTACTCAGATTGGCGAGGGAGTCGAGATGGTGAACGGCATCGTCGGTTTCGGCTGTCATATATTCTACGGCTGCAAGGCGGTGCGATTTATATTATGTCGCAACTCCAACCTGAAATACGGGGCCAGGTTAATCAATTCAATGCTCGGAGACAACAGCACAATCAGCTGCTGTGAGGTGCTGAACAATCTTATATTCCCGGCGCACGAGCAGCACCACAATAATTCATTTCTTATAGCGTCGCTGGTGATGGGGCAAAGCAATATTGCCGCGGGAGCGACGATAGGTTCGAACCATAACAGCAGAGCAAACGACAACGAGATACAGGCTGGTCGGGGATTTTGGCCCGGCTTATGTGTGACGTTAAAACACTCCTGCCGGTTTGCATCGTTTGTCCTGATTGCCAAGGGCGACTATCCGGCGGAGCTTGATATACCGCTGCCGTTTTCGCTGGTAAACAACAATGTATCGAAGGACCGGCTCGAGGTGATGCCGGCGTTCTGGTGGCAATACAATATGTATGCGCTTGCGAGGAATTCGTGGAAGTTTCAGACGCGCGACACAAGAAAGGTGAAGGTTCAGAATATCGAGTTTGCCTCGCTGGCGCCGGATGCCGCCGAGGAGATGCTCAAAGCAAGGGAACTACTTGCGATATGGACCGCAAAGACCAATCTCGGCGAGGCGGTAAGAGGGTCAAAAGACAGAGACGAGCTGGTTCGAGTCGGAAAGAGTCTGCTGGAGAAATCGGAAGAAGTATTGCGCGGGCATGAGGTCCTGGGCGAGGGGATGGAGAAGTCATCGCGTGCTGTTGCTATACTCAAGCCAGCGGAGGGATACAAAGCCTACAGTCAAATGCTTGTCTATTACGCGGTGCAGAACCTTATGGAATATATGGAGGGGCGGCCGGAGACAACTTTTGAGGTGATGAGCAGGGAATTAGACGGGCAGCGCGTTTGTGAATGGGTCAACTTCGGCGGGCAGCTTATGCCGGCGGCCGATGCAGATAAAATAAGAGCAGATATAGGAGCGGGTAAACTCGATAGCTGGGAAAAGATTCATAACAGATATGATGAAATCTGGCAGCAGTACCCGCTTGCGAAGCAGCGTCATGCGTTTGCTGTGCTGCGGGAGATTTGCGAGGGCAATCTGGATAAGCAGCGGTGGTCTGCGATGCTGGATGAGGCGGTCAGGATTCAGCAATATGTATGCGACCAGGTGTATGCCAGCCGAAAGAAAGATTTCGATAATCCGTTCCGGAAGGCGACGTACAGGAATATGGAAGAGATGACGGCGGCGATAGGGACAATCGAAGATAACAGCTTCGTCAAACAGGTCCGGGCGGAGACGCAAGAGTTCAAGAAGAAAACGGAGCAAATAAAAAGGCGACTTTAGGGCGCCTTGCCGGGCAGTGGTGTGATTTCTAATCTTTGAAAACGAGGTGAACAGATGAATCTGACAGACCAAAAGTACTCGAAGTATAAACTGGTGCAGGAGATGATGGACACTGTTGAGGTTGTCAAAGGTTTTAGTGTTTATCAGAACAAGTCGGCTGCTGAAAATATAGCTTCCGTCGGCAAGCTGCTTTTGACTGGTGAGGGCTCGAGCAGGATATTCCCCGCCAAAAATGCGATACGAAAGTGCCTT
>CAYSTP010000130.1:0-6278 GCA_964434085.1 uncultured Pirellulales bacterium | reverse complement strand
TCGTCTTTCTGCTGGGAATCGCAGGGCTGATGGTAATAGGCATCCTGGCGTCGTAATGATCGGGTGCGGAGTTCCGCGTACCAAGTTCCGTGTACCAAGTTCCGTGTACTGCGTTCCACGTTCCGCGTAATTAAGTTTTGGGTTCCAAGTTCCACGTTCCGGGTATTGTGTATTGCGTCGCGCGCAAACGAGTATTGCGGAGAGCTTTATTTTAACCGCGGATACCTATGGCACAGGTTCACACTGACTAACACTGTTTTTTTGACAGGATTGCGCGGATTTAAAATAAGTTAAAGCTGAGAGCTAAAAGTGCAGAACCATAGCTTAAAGTTCAAAACTATAGCCTGACCTTTGCGGGCAAATAAAACCAGGAGAATTTTTAATTTCCGCTGCGCGGTAAAATTACTCACGTCCTGTTATATGCTTATTCGCCGCTGTGTCATTTTTTGAGTTTGGGAATTGCCACCGACG
Source organism: uncultured Pirellulales bacterium (assembly GCA_964434085.1). GTDB lineage: Bacteria > Planctomycetota > Phycisphaerae > Sedimentisphaerales > Anaerobacaceae > JBBABK01. The sequence goes on along the minus strand of CAYSTP010000130.1, from coordinate 5,807 downwards.
ATGAGTTTTTAATGACCCCCAACGTAAAGTTGGGAAAAAAGGAACGACGTGGACCCCCGGGCGAATGATAAAAAAACCTCGGCCGTGCCGCGAAATAAAGACAGGACCCGCGACCATGCCGCGGGCTAAATGAAAAACAAATCCCCCCAGCAGGCTTGGGGGCTAAATAAGTCGCCGTGCCCGCCTTCGCTACGCTACGGCGGGTGAACCGGCGACTGCTAAACGGAATGGATACCGAAACAATAACCCCGCAATAAATTGCGGGGCTAAATTAAACGACAAACCCCCGTCGCAAGCAACGGGACTGTCCCGGCGTTTATCAGGTCCTTGAGAAACGAAACTTGTCTTTGAAGACCTCCTGGAAATCGAAGACGTCATTGAAGTCTTCAATTGTATCGGTCGGCTGAGCGCTCATCCATTTATGGTTTATGAGCAGATAGACTATTTCGCCGAAGTCCCTCGTCGATTGTATATTCCAGTTGTTTAGTACGAGTTTGGCGAGCCTGCCCCATTTTCGCAGGGCCATTTGACGAAGTCCGTCGCACAGCGTCTGTCCGCTGACGTGCTGAGGCTCACTTACCAGCTCCTTGAGCGTATAGCTCAGGCCGTCGTAAACGAACTTTACGGCCCTGGCGTTATATCGGCCGTCGTCTTCTGCAATTGTTTCGAGTTTCTCTTTCATGCCATCCTATTATATAGCAATTCTTCGCGCCGGCGCTTAGGGAAATTCTTATTTCGGCGGGTCCTGTTTTTGGGCATCGGCCTGGGCGCATAAAAAAACTGGAGCCGAAGAAAGCTCCAGTCTTGTGAAACAGCTCGATTTAAATATATACTACAAACTTATTCGAATTCCCGCTGTTTCACCGAAACCAAGACGAGAAAGAAGAAAGAAATAACAAATTGTAAATACTATTATACACCAGAACCGCGATTTGACAATCCTCTTTTTCAATATTTTCAGCGTTTTTTCTATTTTGTCCATAACTCCGGTATTAACAAGGAGTTAAAAGGGCGCCGAGAATCATAAAATGCTTGCCTTATCGGTCTGGGGGGCCTAAAATGCCCCTTTTCAGGTCGTGAGTGCGAGGGAAATTGTGTTAGCCAGACTCCATAGCGTTGCACTGGTGGGTATCGAGGGGATTATCTGCGAGGTCGAGGTGGACGTGGCCCGTGGAGGTTTTGAAAAGACCCTTATCGTCGGTCTGCCGGATGCGGCTGTGAAGGAAAGCTCCGAGCGTGTCAAAAGCGCTATTGTAAACTGCGGCTATAAATACCCTCGGACACAGTCGCTGGTCAATCTTGCACCGGCTGACATCAAAAAAGAAGGGCCGGCCTTCGACCTGCCTATAGCACTGGGGATGCTGCTCGGAGCCAAGGCATTCAGCAGCAGCGTGCTGAAGGATTTTGTTATCGTCGGCGAGCTGGCGCTGGACGGGCGAGTTCGAAGAGTCAACGGCGTGCTCAGTATGGCTATGACCGCAAAGGGGCATGGCTTTAGGGGTATCATTGTGCCGCTCGACAACGCCGCCGAGGCTGCGGTCGTCGATAGCATCGAGGTTTACGGCGTTGGCTCACTATCGCAGGCCGTCGGTTTCCTCAAAGGAGAGCTTCCGCTGCATACCACAACAATCGATATCGATGAGATTTTCAAAATCGAAAGCAGATACGAAGTTGACTTTGCCGACGTCAAAGGTCAATACTCGGTGAAACGCGCGCTAACCGTAGCAGCGGCAGGAGGACATAACATCCTGATGATAGGTCCGCCGGGTGCGGGAAAGACGATGCTTGCCCAGCGGCTGGCGACAATACTGCCGCCTTTGAGTCTCGCTGAATCGCTTGAAACCACGCGAATCTATTCCTCGGTCGGCCTGCTGGAGCGAGGAAGGGCGCTTTTAGCGACTCGGCCGGTGCGCACGCCGCATCATACGGCGAGCGGGCCTGCACTGATTGGCGGCGGGGCAGATGCAAAACCAGGCGAGCTGTCACTTGCACATCACGGGATTCTGTTTCTCGATGAATTTGCGGAGTTTCCGCGTCACGTGCTCGAGATGATTCGCCAGCCGCTGGAAGACGGGAAAGTCACAGTGTCGCGGGCCAAACGCTCCAATATATTTCCCGCCAATTTTATGCTCGTCGCCTCGTGCAATCCGTGTCCGTGCGGATACTACGGCAGCGACCACCGCAGGTGCAGGTGCACACCCAATCAGGTTGAAAGATACCTGTCTCGAATCAGCGGTCCTCTTATAGACAGAATCGACATTCATATCGAGGTGCCGCCGGTAACGTTCACTAAACTTCGGTCCCGCAGAGAACAGCTCGATTCAGCCACGATTCTTGGCGACGTGGTAAAGGCAAGAGCGGTGCAAACCAAACGTTTCGGCGACGGCAAGATTATGACTAACTCGGATATGACGCATAAACAGGTGCAGAAATACTGCCAGCTCGATGAGGCTTGCGAGATGCTATTGAAACAGGCAATGACCGAGTTCGGCCTGAGCGCCCGGGCACATGATAAGATTCTGAAGGTCGCACGAACTATCGCCGATTTGGCAGATTCTGAGAATATCCAGCCTGAACATATAGCCGAGGCGATAAGTTACAGGAAGCTGGACCGCAGTGTGTGAGTCAGGCCGATTTCGGCGAAGTCGGCAAATCGGGGCGAAAATTGTCCGTACTATAACCGATGGGCTAAGTAATCTTTCGTGGTTCCAGGCCGTAAACAGTTCGCTATTGTTGCGTTTGCTGCTGACCGGAGACCAACGCAGCCCAATCCTGCCGCCGAAACGAGACTAAAATCCAAATAAAAACGGGGGCGATGAAGTTGAAGCTTACACTGTCTATAATCAGCTGGTGAGTAACGAATAAAAGCCGCTCGAAAAAGGGGTTCAGCGCAAACAAGGAAAGCGGCTTGTTGTTGAAGGTGTATGAAATCAGCACCATCAGTTTGAGAACAATAAAACAATGCATCAGAATCAGTCCCCCAAACAAGGCCTTTGCCCTGCGCCTGAACGGAACAGGAGTGGCTAAAATCAAAGCAGCGGTGCTGACTATGTGCATATAAGCGGCGTAACGACAGGTATGATGCACCAACACAGAATTCACCTTGCCGTCAGCGGCCACCCGCTGTCGGTCGAGAAAGTACATATCTATTTCATATACACTGTTTCCTGAGGGACGAAACAATACAACGCCTCTGGAGCCGAATGAGCCAAACAGAAGAGCCGCCCCTTTCCTGTAAAGCTTCGTATAAGCGGCTCCTAATCCCGGCCAGGGTGACATCAGCAGCGCATAGACAAGTGCGAACAGGCACACGAATCTTATGACTTGTTTCGCGATTGTCAGTTTCGAGTATGTTTTACCTGTATTTGACGTTGAGTTGCCCATAGTAGCCAGAAGACCCAGGATACGACGGCGGAGATTATGAACAGGCCTTGCCACAGTTCAAGGTGCAAGATGTCAAAGAGGCGTGGGAGGTATTCGCCGGCCAAAAAGAGGCTGACAATCCTTATGAGATTAAGAGCCACTAGAAGCAGTGTTCCTGCAATAATACCCGGAACCTTCCTAAAAAATGGCGTCGGGAAAGCCAGGACGGCACAGATGAATAAGACAATCGGGTCTATGGCATCACATTCTTTTTGGATACTGACGGAAAAACCCGGCGAGTAAATAGAGATGCCTGCAACTGTTATGTCCTGCCCGAGGAATTTCAGTATGCAGCCTGACAGTCTGGCGTTCAAACTCAGGTAGTAAGGAGAGTGCCGCTCGTAAAACGGCGTGAATAAGATAAAGGCATAAAACAAGCCCATCAAAGCCGCGAAGACAACAAGAAACAGAAGAACCGGGCGCCGTTCGGACCATTTCTTCTTTACAGTACTTATGATGGATTCGGGTTTTCTGTGCCCGGTCCTTTTTCGAGAAGCGGCCGGCAGTTTTTTATTCAGCAGCCGCTTTCTTCGCTTCGCAGCCATATTGGTACTTCCTGCGATTCTTTGTCATCAGTCGATAGACTGTCTGCTCCTGTGTGTTCAATCGGCCGACATCTTCCAACAATCTAATGACCCGTGCCCAGCTACGCTTGTACCGCTTTTAATCTTCGCCAGATTACAACCGCTCCGGCTGTTAACAGAAGTCCTGCCATAATAATCAGACCCCGTTGGGAGACCATTGGCACGGACGGCGCTCGAAAGACTTCAAACACTACCTCGTATGACGGACTTGAGTGGGTATATGTTTTTGACCCTGGTGCGGAAATCTTTTCAAAAGGGTGCGCCTCATTTGCGTCATTGGGCCACCAGATTCGTATGTCATAGTCGGCGTCGTTTGGCTCAACAGCCAGATCCTCTTTGGGAATCCGCACTGTCTTTTCCTCCCCATCACAATACAGCGTATAGAATCCGCCGGGATGGTCTATGGGGTTGCCGTCACGAGTCCACCCTCCCTGTACAGCTGCCCTGGTCCCCGGAGACTGACGCAGCCTTACTATCCAGTCGCTGTCGGCTTCTGCCCACAAATTGCCAGTGAAAAATAAGAGACTGGAAAAAAGAATCCACATCCATCCCACGGAAGGCATCTTTCCGTTTTTCATTGGAACACCTCCTGAATTATTTGACTGACAAGTTTTGCGGTATCGGTTCTTCCGGCCTGCCTTCTCAGGCTAACCTGATTTTGCGCCTCCACTTAATTACAACGACTCCGGCCGTCAACAGAAGTCCCGCCATAATAATCAGGCTCCATTGGGTTAAAGTCGGAATGCCGACATACGACCATCTGGAATCGCCGCTGTCGTTGCACGTATCACTTTCGAACTTGGGAACGTCCTCTCCCTGGTCCTCTATCCGGACCCTTCTTACGACAGCACCTGGTGGACTATCGAGTTCTCTTGTTACCTCTTCGTTTCCCTTCGGATCAATGTATTGCTGTTGCGAAACATCCCACTTCCCTGTATTCTTGTTATAAACCTCTGAGTAGATAACACCCGCTCTGGAGCCCGGTGCTTGGTTCTTGTATTTGACAGTAAGCCGCCCCGTGTTGGGATTACAGACGACACTTTCGATTTGTACAGTGGCAAATACAGGGGTGGCTACTAAACCCGTGATGCACCAAAGAATCAAGCAACAGCAGATAATCGGAACGATATGTCGTTTCATTTCTTCTCCTTTCTCCATTTCGAGTTGTTTTTTCTTTATTCAATCAAACTTTTCATTCTTTTCGTGAAGGAATCCTCTCCTGCACGCGCCGTCAATAAGCCAGAATTTCCGGTATCGTTTCAGGACTGCAATCGGCAGGAAATATTTGGAAGATCTATGGGTCTATATTCTGCTGTCAGATTTGCTCATACCAGCCCTCCAAAGCAAAACGGCAATTTTTCAGCTAGTCACGGGGTTAAGTCAGATGGTGCCGCCTCCGGTTATTTTGCTTACCTTATGGGTGTAAATCTATCGCGTGCCTCCAAAAAAGTCAATCGCGTTGTCTATAATTTTTACGATAGCTGCAAGTGTATTTTGTTAAAAGAGTTACAGCTGTCTCGGGATCGTGGGTTATAAAGAATATATTTCCGCCTTCCGCTTCCGCGAGGACAAGTTTCGCGGGAATGACAACAGAACGCCCAAGCTAAACTTGGGGGCCAAGCGGAATCGCAATTATGCGTTAGAGGGTTTGACGGAGTCGAGAAAGTTTATGGTGCTGTCGGTGTTGACATCGGCTGGCGGGGTTAATTGGATTTTAACAGTCGCCAGAGCGCACCTCGCCTGTTATCGTCGAAGGCATCTCCGACAAAGACCTCTATTTCAAAAGACTGCTGCTGCGAG
>CAYSTP010000129.1:3628-6293 GCA_964434085.1 uncultured Pirellulales bacterium | reverse complement strand
CGATACTGCTGACGCTGCTGTATCTTGGAATAACGAATATCAAGCTCGGCCCGTCTCTGCCGGCTTTTGTCAGCCCTGCCGCGCTGAACGTGCTGGTGGAAAAATTCAAACTTGCGCCGGTAGGCGAAGTTGAAAAAGATTTGGCCCAGGCCCTTGCATAAAAAGTAACCGGCTTGCAGTCGGCCTTTGATGATGTTACTATAGCCATGCATGGTAACGTTATCAAAACACAAAGGATTAACCCTTAGCGGCTGATGCCGCGCGGGGACAACGCGCTCAGGAACAAGACAATGGCCAAACGACCAAGAGCCAAAGCCTCAAAGCAATCTCTATCAACAAGGGCCGTACATGCAGGCGAGCATCGCCGCAGGTATGCCGATTCCATCACTACGCCGATTATCCAGACCTCGACGTTCACCTTTCGTGACAGCAAACATATCGAGGACTTTACCCGAAAGGGCAAGGAGCACTTCGAGTACGGCCGATATGGCAATCCCACGGCCCAAATCGCCGAGCGCCGTCTCGCCGATTTGGAAGGCGCAGAGGATTGCGTTGTTTTTTCCTCCGGCATGAGTGCCATTACCACCACTATTCTTACGCTTGTGCAGTCAGGTGACCATATTGTAATAACCGACGACAGCTACAAAAAGACGCTGGAATTCTGCAAGACGTATCTCAAGCAGTTCGGCATCGAATGTACAATCGTGCCCTTCGGTGATTATAAAATCCTTGAAGCTGCGATTAGGAAAAACACCCGGTTCATATTCTCCGAGTCGCCCACGAATCCCTACTTGAATATCTTCGACCTGGTGAAAATCAAGAAAATCGCCGACCGGCACAAAGTGCTCACATTGATTGACAGCACCTTCGCCACGCCTTTTAACCAGCGTCCGCTGGAATCCGGTATAGACTTAGTCCTGCAAAGCTGTACAAAGTATCTCGCCGGCCACAATGACATTCTCGCCGGCGCCGTGCTGGGGCGAAAAGAGCTTGTCGACAGGATTCGAGACCTGCACAAGTCGATGGGCGGCACGATAGACCCCCATTGCTGTTATCTATTGCTCCGCGGCCTTAAAACATTTCCTCTGCGCGTGGCCAAACAGAACGAAACGGCCCTTGCAGTAGCAAAGTTCCTCGAAGAGCATCCGCAGGTAAAAAAGGTCTATTACCCGTTCCTGCCCAGCCATCGTCACTACGAGGTGGCCAAAGCGCAAATGGCCGGCGGCGGCGGTGTGGTTTCATTTGACATAAAAGGCACACTTGCCACGGCAAAGCGGTTTCTCGATGTCCTCAAGCTGTGCTACATCGGGCCCAGTCTCGGAGGCGTCGAGACTCTGATAACTCATCCTGCTCTGGTCAGCTACTATGATTATTCCCGGCCGGAACGCTACAAACTCGGTATCACCGACACCCTGTTTCGTCTTGCCGTGGGAATCGAAGATGCAGGGGATATAATCGCCGACCTGGACCAGGCCCTGGCTAAATCGAAGTGACCCTTTCTATACGCCTGTCGTATATAATCAATAGCGCTTGAAGTATATTCAAATTTGTCGCTGTATAGGTCCTCTTGGATGCTTGAATTTGTCAAAAACCTGTTAGTCGATTTCTGGATGACGCTTTCTGAGATGTCGCCGTACCTTCTGTTCGGCTTCTTCGTTGCCGGGGTGCTCTCGATACTCGTATCGCGCGTCTGGGTCGAGCGTCATCTCGGCGGCAGGGGGCTTTGGCCTTTGGTAAAGGCCTCGATTTTCGGCGTTCCTCTGCCCTTGTGTTCCTGCGGTGTTATCCCCGTTTCAATGTCGCTGCGCAAACACGGCGCAAGCAGAGGCTCGACCATATCTTTCCTGTTGTCCACCCCGCAGACGGGCGTTGACAGCATCTTTGTTACATTCAGTCTATTAGGGCCGCTCTTTGCGATATTTCGGCCTGTCGCCGCCTTCATAACCGGTATCATAGGCGGCGGTATCGTTAGTCTTTTCGACAGGACAAAGGCTAAGGACGAACAGGTCGTGTGCACAGATGATTGTTGCAGCCAGGATAAGCGGACGCGACTTATCGGGGGATTCAAATTCGCCTTCGTGACCCTGCCGCGTGACATCGGCCCAGCTATGCTTGTCGGGCTTGTAATCGCTGCCTTTATTTCCGCCTTGGTCCCTGATGATTTTTTTGCAGACAGGTTCGTGGTGCACCCATTCCTGGCGATGTTAATTATGATGGTTCTCGGAATCCCCATTTATGTTTGCGCAACTGCATCGGTGCCCATCGCCGCTGTCTTGATAATGAAGGGACTCAATCCCGGTGCGGCACTGGTGTTCCTGATGACCGGCCCCGCCACAAACGCCGCCTCGTTTACAACCATCTGGAAGGTATTGGGCAAAACAACAGCTATCATTTATCTGCTGACCGTTGCCGGCTGTGCTCTGGCCGCCGGGCTGACAATTGATTATCTGGCGCAGTGGTTCGGCTCCGAGGTCGTCACAAAGCCGCACTGGATGCTCCCCCAGCCCGTCAAGACCGTCGCTGCTATAGTTCTTCTGGCTGTCCTGCTCGCCGCCATCTTCTTCAGACCCGCTAAATCTGAATCCGCCTATTAGCCGGCTTATGGCACAGCCGTATATGGCTAAGTCGGCTGGACGCATCTTTGATTGCGCCTGCCTAAAACGCG
>CAYSTP010000129.1:0-3528 GCA_964434085.1 uncultured Pirellulales bacterium | reverse complement strand
ATCCAGGCCGCCATCAACGACGCCAACAACACCGACGAAGTAGTCATTCAGCCGGGAACATACACCGGCATCGGCAACAGAGATATTGATTATCTTGGCAAAGCTATCACAGTCAGAAGTACGAACCCCGACGACCCCTGTGTAGTGGCGGCGACAATTATTGACTGCAACGGCAGTATGTACTCGTATCACGGCGGTTTTCTTTTCATCTCCGGTGAAGACGGTAATTCGGTTTTGGCAGGGTTGACCATAAGAAAAGGTGCTTATCCCGACCAGACTTCTTTTCCTTCGGTGTGTTGCGGAGGAGGTGTTTTAATAGAACAATCCAGTCCGCGTATCACTAATTGCGTAATTACCGAAAGCCTGGGTGTGGAGGGCGGCGGCGTATTCTGCTACCTTAGCTCAGCTGTGATCTCCGGGTGCACAATCAGTCATAATATGGCAGACGACTCGGGCGGTGGCATCTATTGCATGGAAAGCTCAGTCAGCATTTATGATTGCGTAATAAGCGATAACATGGCAGGGTGGGGAGGCGGTATCGCAGTTACCGCTGATGACCTGCCGAATAGCTACCTGACACATATAAAAAACTGTGTAATAAAGGATAACGAGGCCTATTATACCTTTGACGACGCCTGGGGAGGAGGCATAGTCGGCTGGGAGTCCTCTTGTATCATAGAACAGTGCCTAATAACAGGCAACCAGGCTGATGTCGGCGCCGGCATCGCACAGTTTGCCCATTTCCATGCCGAAATCAAAAATTGCACTATAGCAGATAACGACATCGAGGGTATCCGCTCCGAGTTCTCCCAACTTTCTGTTACTAATACGATAGTATATGGAAATACCGGTGGCTCGGTGCTGATTGCTGAGACTCCCTGCAAGGGGTGTACCTATCAATCGTTTCAATTCAGTGTAATCGAGAGCGGCTGGCAGAATGTTCCCGGCGAATCCGCTTACGTCGAAGAAGAAGGACCAGCAATGCTGGATATTGACCCGTGTTTTGCAGACCCGTGTAACAGTGATTATCATCTGAAATCCGAATATGGCAGGTGGGACCCGAACAGCCAAAGCTGGGTTCAGGATTTGGCTACAAGTCCGGCCATCGACGCGGGTGACCCCAATTCAGACTGGACTGGTGAATTATGGCCCCACGGCAAGCGAATTAATATCGGTGCTTACGGAGGAACACACCAGGCAAGTATGTCATCATCGAATGCGGGCAATATCGCGGACCTTAACCAGGATAATGCGGTTGAATTCGGCGACCTGGATTTGTTTTCCGGACGATGGCTTTTCGACCAGAGCCTTTTGCCTGAAGATATGGACAGGAATGGAACGGTTGACCTGTCGGATTACGCCTTTTTCGCTCGTCAGTGGTTGTGGGAAGAGTAGCGTGTAGTCTATCCGTCCGTAATGGAATGCCACTTGGATAGATGGCTTTGTTGGCGTTAAATGTGAAGAGTACTACTGGCGCCAGGGGCCTGTCCAGAGCCACTGCTGGGCTAACAGGGCAAAGTCTAAAAAGTCTATCGAGTCGTCGTCGTAAAAGTCGGTTTGCAGCGATGAGCCCGTTTGCAGCCATTCATCCGTGAAGGTCTTAAGTTCCGCATAATCCACAATTCCGTCGGTGTTTAAATCATAAGGATTAGTGACAATCTCATCGGCACCCATATCCACCGAGCCGTTGAAAACGCGCGCTTCATCGTCAATATCGACAGTGGATTCCGCTGGAACAGAACTATTGTCACCCGCGTCAGAACAGTAAGAGTCAGGGACAAGGTGATAATTGCCCGGCACAAAGAAATCGTCGTTGGCATCAGCAGGAGTGTTATTGTCCGACCAGTAGCCCAAAGTTGCAAAACATGGGTCGGTTGATATATTGCCGTTTGTGCCGGTAAGGTCGCCAATGACCGCATTGTAATTGCCCGACGGATTGGCCCAGACATTATTAAAGTGAATCTGTGGAGTGCTGCCGGTCTGGGCCAACAGGCCGTAGCCGGAATCACTGATGCCAATTATGTTATTGGCAATAGTTGACACTGAGTTATCATAGAAGCCGATGCCTCCAGCGGTGTTCTGGCAAATGGTATTGTTAATAATTGTTGGGTTGGAAGTGCCTCTGACTGCAATGCCCCTGCCGATATTTCCCACGATAAGGTTGTTGATGATTACAGGGTAGCTGGACCAGCCCATAAACATTCCAGCGCCGTTGGTTGATTCGTTTTCGGCGATGAGGTTTCGATCGATGACCGGCCTGGATTCATAGTAAACGTATATTCCTCCTCCTCCCCAGTTTGTGGCATAGTTCCGTAATACTTCATTCCTGCTCACCGTCGGGTCGGACTGATAGGTTATGTGAATTCCTCCGCCGAGGTGGGCGTTATTATCTGCAATATAGTTTTGTGTAATAGTGCCGTCAGACCATTGGCGAATGTGAATGCCTCCGCCGTAATTGCGGGCGAAATTATTTTTAATAATATTGCCGATTATTTGGGCGTCGACCCCCTGAAAGCATACTATTGCTCCGCCGTCACCGTGGTCTTCAAAGGGATAGTCACTGTTGGGCGGGACAAATCCCAAGCCGGTGTTTGCGTCATTATCGACGAATGTGTTATAGGTGATAATCGGCTGCAGGTGAACGGGCGGGTTGGACGGATTGTTAGGATTGACCGGATTTCCGTAAACGTAAACGCCTGCTCCCTGGTCGGTCACATTGCCTGTGAAAGTGTTTTTGGTAATCGTGGGAGCCGACATATTGCAGCACAGAACGCCGCCGCCGCAGCGATTCCACCTTTTTCCATAATACAACCAGGATGTGGTCAGCCACGAGCCGTTGCCGCCGGTGATAGTGAAGCCGGTGAGGACCGAATCATTTCCCTCGCCGGAATTAAACGTTACCACACTGCCGACGTTTGGATCAATCGATGTTGAGCCGTCTATGACGGTTGCTGCAACGACGCAGGGGTCATTGGGGTCAAGGCTGGTTAGAGTTATAGCTTTGCCCTTAAAGTTGATGTTTTCGTAGTAGGTGCACGGGTCAACTATAACCATGTCGCCATGGTTGGCGTCGTTAATAGCTGCCTGTATGCTTGAATAGTCACCCGGACGTACATACAACTCGGCCGCCTGGAGTTGACAGCAACAAACGACCAAAAGAGTCGAGCAGAGAACTCTCTTCATCAACCACCGCCTTCGGTACTTTCCACCCTTAAACTATTAATTATACCAAAGAACGTCGCTTCTGTCCAGCTTATTCTATGTTAAGTGCTTGTCAGGGCTACACTTGAAGTTGCAGCGGAGCCTTGATAAATTTTCGTTTTCAACCGTTTTTACCGGACTTGTTCACTATAAACTTATCCTGCTTCAAATACGGTACGTTGCTGGTTGTGTTTGGTTATTTCTGTATGCTGTCTCTGCCCTGCAAGCCGGTTGACAAGGCTGCACAATCGGATAGACTTAAGAGGGTAGTATTTTTGTGCGGGCGTAATTCAGTGGTAGAATGTTGGCTTCCCAAGCCAAATGTCG
>CAYSTP010000128.1:0-6298 GCA_964434085.1 uncultured Pirellulales bacterium | reverse complement strand
GTTGAGGTAACACCCGAAAGGCCGATACTGATAGATAAGTTTCTGGTCAACGCAATCGAAGCCGAGGCCGACGCCATCGCCGATGGACAAGACGCATTCGTTCCGGCGGTCATGGAACATATCGAGCTTGCAGGCATACATTCGGGTGATTCGGCCTGCGTTATACCGTCGGTTTCAATCTCCCAAAAACACCTTGATACCATTTGCGAATATACCCGGAAAATCGCAACCAAACTTCACGTTGTCGGGCTGATGAACATACAGTATGCAATCGCCGATGATACCGTCTATGTCCTCGAAGCTAACCCAAGGGCGTCACGGACAGTACCCCTTGTCTCGAAGGTCTGCGGAATATCGATGGCAAGAGCGGCGACACAGATAATGCTGGGCAAAAAATTGACTGATTTGAATCTTAAACACAGCCGAATACCACATTTTGGCGTAAAAGAGGCGGTGTTCCCGTTTAATATGTTCCAGGAAGTTGACCCTGTGCTTGGGCCTGAAATGCGCTCAACCGGAGAGGTACTCGGATTAGCTGATTCATACGGTCTGGCATTCTTCAAAGCGCAGGAGGCAACGCAGCAGCCGCTGCCATTAAGTGGAACGGTGCTGATAACGGTCGCCGACCCTGACAAAAGTTCAATTGTGGATGCCGCCAGGGCCTTTGCTGAGCTCGGATTCAAGATAATGGCCACTGCCGGAACATACGAGTATCTTGCGGACAAAGGGGTCAAGTCGGAGCACATTCTTAAAGTTCATGAAGGCAGGCCGAATATCGTTGACGCTATCAAGAACAACCGGATTCAACTGATTATAAACACCCCTGTCGGCAAGCGAAGCAAGTACGACGATTCGTACATCAGAAAGGCGGCGATTCAATACAAAATCCCATACATCACGACAACAACCGCCGCTGCGGCCACTGTTAAGGGTATCGCCGCAAGGAAAGGAAAAGAGCCGACCGTCCAGTCATTGCAAACCTACCACGCAGCTATTAAATAGAATTTGCGAGGCGCTTGTCGGAGTGTTCATCGGCAGGCGATTTCTTCACAAGGTCACGATGAAGAAAGTCCGGGCCCTGGCCGGAATGTTATTATTACTGATTGCCTTCGGCCTCGGAACAGGCATTATATAAAAATCCAGGTACTAATGGTTAGCCGCGACTATCACGAAACCGCCGTGAGGTAGAATTTTAACACCGGTTTTTCCGTTTGCGTCACGCCCAATATCTTTTTTAATAAAAGTTCTGTTTGGCCCGTCAGTGAACAGGGTCGCGCGAGCATCAGTCGAAATGAAAGGTGAATCCAGTGATAAATTCATATCCTGATTCGTGCCGTTGATACCGGCAATGTACCATACATCACCGGATTTTCTTGCGATGACGGCATATTTGCCGGGGTAGCCGTCAATAAAACGAGTTTCATCCCAAGCTGTGGGGACTCTTTGCAAAAACTCGACAACAAAATCAGGTATTAATTTATACTCATCGGGAACAAGACCAAAATGCTGAATGCCGGACTCAAAGATAACCGATAACGCCAATTCGAATCCGGGCGTCGTCCGCAATTTGACCTGCCGAATATTAGGGTCGAACACTGTCGGCGTAAAATCCATCGACCCAATCACATTTCGTGTGAACGGCAGGATGCAGCAGTGCGCGGCCTGGCGGTTGGCATTGTCCTGAGAGAAGGTGCAATATTCCATCCCTCGTACAGCTTCCATCGTCAAGAGGTTGGGAAATGTTCTCTGCCAGCCGCGGGGAATGGTAGCGCCGTGACAATTTACCAGGATTTGATAATCGGCGGCGTCTTTAAAGATGTCCAGATACAGTTTCATTGTCGCCTGTTTATCACCGCCAAAGAAGTCTATCTTAACGCCTTTGACGCCCATTTCTTTGAGCCTGGCGAATTCATTTCGGCGGACGGTCCGTTCGTGCATTTTGTTTTTCGGGCCCATCGGCGCGTCGTTCCAGCTGCCGTTGGAGTTGTACCAAAGGATTACGCCGACATTTTTTTCTTCGGCCTTTTTAACGAAGTCAGCCATTTTCTTATAGCCGATGAATTTATCCCAGTTGGCATCGATAAGTATATACTCCCAGTTCATCTTAGCTGCGAAATCGAGAAAGGAATCGACCATCTCGAGTGCGGCGCTATCATCGCCGTAGCGGAGCCAGTGCCAGGCGGCCCTGCCCGGTTTTATAAAGTCCGTGTCTTTAATTTCGCAGGGTCTGGCTACGTCCGTCATCAAAGTGGATTCGACCAGGGTTCCGAGGGATTGACCGATTATCAATACTCGCCAGGGAGACACAAAGGGCAGTTTAATCTCAGGTGAGACAGGGTCAATTTCTCCACGGTGTTCTTTTGGGTGCGGAAAGGCGATTTTATAAACGCCGCCGGCCGAGTCATTGGCCAGACGAATCGCACAATAATTTTCGTCCACATCAGAATCACAAATCAGGACCCAGATATTGTCTGATGTCCTGAACAACGCAGGGACACACCAGCCCTGCCCGGTCGGGCTGGATTTGCCGACGGACTGTTCGCTGAGATAATATTCCTCGTATGATGGCTGTGTTCTGCTCCAGCCGCTCTTTCCCGGCTGCATAGGATGCAGCCAGGAAACGGTCGTTGGTGCAAAAGCGAAGGCCGTTTGTTCCTGCGTAACGGAACAAGCCTTGCCGGAAGAGTCCGGTACAGCATAACGAAAGGCCACGCCGTCATTGGAAACCTGAAATATAACCTGCACCTTCTGACCGTTTTCGTTCTTAAGTACAAACGTTCTGCGATTGGCATGGTAGAAACAATTTTTTCTTTTACCCAGGAGCATTAGATATTTTTCTGTGATACTTTCAGGCTCGGATACGTTTTCCAAGGTCAGCTCCTCAGCAAAGGCCCGGCCATTCAGAACCAAACCTAATTGAGAAGGTTCGAGGACCACTTTGCCTGCCAGTTGAATTGTATAGAGAGCTTTGCCCTGCGAATCAATCTGGAAGGTAACCTGCAACTTGTCATTCGGGCTTAATGTTGTAATTGGCACGGGCCAAACAGCCTCACTGTAAAGAAGTAGAAAACAGCAAATTACAGTTATGCGAAGTGCTGCGGAAGTTCTTTTTGAAGCCATATGATTCCTCTCAAAAAGGGACTTTCAAAACTAATAAGGCCTGCAATTTCCATTCACATCGAAGGGGACAATCCACCGTATTTGCCCTGGGTAGCGCCTCCAAGGCCTGAAAACAACCTCACAAATCAATGGTTTAAGATAGAACAGGCAGTACGACGGGAGACACTAACAGGCACTTTTACTGAGTATATCCCAAAGACCTCAGTTTTTCTATTTCCTCGTCGGTGAGCTTCCTTGGTTCGCTGATAATATCCGCGCCCAACAAATTCTCTCTTTGGATACGCCATAGCCGCTCGACTAAATCTTTAACCTGCTCTTCATAGTCCGGGTCCTTGATAAGGTCATGCTCTTCATTACGGTCCGCATTCAAATTGAACAACTCGTATTGCTTAGACGGGAGGGTGTATATCAATTTGAAGCCGTCCAAAATAACGGAAAGCTTATCTTCTCCGGCTATCGGGGACCTCATTTCAGAGAAGATTTCTCTGCTCACCGGTTTATCACTAAGCAGGTCACAGCCGCGCAAGCGCCGGTCGGGCTCCATCCCAATGAATTCAAATACGGTAGGAACAATATCAAGGTGCTGAACGAAATGTGTTTTTCTGCCGGTAAGTTGATTGCCAAGTTTTATAATAAGCGGCACATGCATGAGACTGTTATAGAGATTCTCGCCATGCGAAAAAAAGTAATTGCGCTGGCCTACGTCTTCACCGTGGTCAGAAGAGAATATTATCAGGGCATCGTCATACAACCCCGTTGTTTTCATTGCTTCGACCAAACGACTAAAATGTTCATCCCAATATCGTATCTCTCCATCGTATTGGGAAAGGTAATAATAAAAGTCTCTGTTGCCCCCTAATCTTTGGTAGGATGGAATTCCGCCTCGGCCGCTCAACGACCTGTTAACTCTGAGATTACGGGGTTTTTGGTCTGGGTTATAGAACATTTCACCGAAAGGTGCCGGCGGAGTATACGGGCCATGCGGGTCCTGATAATGGACCCACAGGAACAGCGGGTCCTTGTAAAACTTTTTGAGCAGTTCTATGGCCCGGTTCGTGGCATCTTCGGCGATTCTTTCAGGCGAATGCCTGACCAGTTCGACACTTGTCATGGTATCGTCGTATATCGAAAAACCCGGCGACCAGCCGGCTGCTCCCCGAATAGCATAGTTACTCACTACGGCAACGGTGCTGTATCCGCGACGCTGCATAATCTGCGGAAGTGTCTCTACCTCTGCCGGTAAAGGCCAATTTTCGAACACCTTCGTTTCATGGGGCAGAAAACCGCTCAATATACTGGCAAAACTGGAAGAGGTCACCGGAGCATGAGAAAAACAGTTCTCAAACAACATTGCTTCACCGGCGAACCGGTCAATATTGGCGGAGGTCTGCTTTGGATACCCATAGCAGCCCAAATGGTCGGCCCTGAGGGTATCAACTGTAATAAGAATAACACTCAGCGCTTTTCTTTTTGCTGACTTAGCGCAACCGTTCAGCCATAGACCGGGCGACAAGCCCAATGCCAGCCCGCCATAGACGCCGCATTTCAACACATCGCGCCGCGTCACACCGCTTAGCGACTCCTGCTTGTGTCCCATGTTTGACATACTGCTCGACCTTACCGTGACAACCAATGATTCAGTGTAGTTATTATACTAATACAGCGCTCGGCAATCAAGAAATACAACGACGCACCCGGGAAGTCGCACATGAAATTCTATCAGATTTTTCGGATATGGTTAGTATTATTGCCCCCTTGCTTAGGCGTTTGGCTTAGATTGGTTGAACTGTGGTTTTGGGGCACAAGTAAGGATTGAGTAACCTATACGCAGTCGCCCCGACGACGTGGGAAAATTCATATCCGGCACCCTTTTAAGGTTCGGGCCCGGAAAACTGAGAATAAAGGAAATGATAAAGGTGAATAGTGGAGCAGCAGACCGCAGTTGAGCAACCCACAAAAATAAGCTCACCTCTCTACTTTCTCCCGCTCAACTGCTCTGCGGCAAAGCCGCAACTCCCCGAGTAGGACTCGAACCTACAACCTAGCGGTTACAGCTACCTCCAGGTTTCCCTGAAGACTGGACTATCTCATCGCCATACACTTCGCATTTGCTCCGTGCTTAGGCGCCGGGCGCTTATTAGGGCTTATTGGCACAGGCCGCCTCACCCTATAGTCTCTGCACCTTCCTGCTCACTTATAACCTGCCTTGTGTGAACAGGCTTGGCTCAGGATTACCTTCGCCGCATTCGGGCAACAGGTTTCCCTGAATTCACCCGGTTTTTCATCCCGGCGTTTCCGCCGGGAGCTGCAACTTCGGCATGAATTTCCCGATGACAGTTGGCACAAAGCAGGTTCTGAGCTATTCCCCGCCAACCATTATCACTTTTCATGCCCCGCCTTACAGCCGCTCGCTCTACCGATTGAGCTATCGGGGAACAATTATTCCAATACCGTTAAAAAGATGATTATGCCGATTCAGACGGTCTTGTCAAGGTCTGTATCAAGCGGTCCTCTTTGCCGGTACGCCACGACAAACATGGCTGAAACTGGACAAATAATCAAATACTAAGTATAATTCACGCTTTGATACTTCCTGGAATCGAGCATCCAGAATCAGGTTGTAAGATGGCTAAGAATATACTGAAAATACCGGGTTTTGACATCATTAAGCGTATTGGGACCGGCGCGCGCAGCACAATTTACCTGGCCCTCGACGAGCACAACAAAAAAGAGGTGGCCCTAAAACGGGTGGTCTATGAACAGCCGCAGGATGCCCGAATCTTTGAACAGTGCGAAGTGGAGTTCAAGGTAGCCCAGAAAATCGACCACCCGTACGTCAGAAAGTGTTACAGGCTGCGCAAAACCCGCAATATGTTCAAGACCCGAGAGCTGATAGTGTCCATGGAATACCTTGCAGGAAGGACGCTCGAACAAAGTCCCACACTGAGCCTCGTCGATGTGCTGCTGGTCTTTAGAATGGTGGCAAGCGGCCTAAATGCAATGCACCAGGCAGGCTACATACACTGCGACATCAAACCAAACAACATATTAATCAACAAATCCGGGCTCATAAAAATCATCGACCTCGGGCAAAGCTGCAAAAGTGGAACCACAAAGCAACGCATCCAGGGAACGCCCGACTATATCGCGCCGGAACAGGTCAAGAGAAAACCACTGA
>CAYSTP010000127.1:0-6328 GCA_964434085.1 uncultured Pirellulales bacterium | reverse complement strand
CCTTGCATCGATGTTTTGCAGTTTTCATCGACTACAATATTGCCCCACTTGTTGAACTCGAGCTGCGGGGTAGTCTGGCGAATCAACGGATTTGCGCCGTTGCCGATAGCGATAATGACAGAGTCAACATCAATGGTAAACTCCGAGCCTTCGATTGGAACGGGTCGCCTTCGGCCTGATTCGTCCGCATCGCCGAGTTCGTATTTGAGACATTCGATTGCCTTTACACTGCTGTTTTCGTCACCGATGATTCGCTTTGGATTCTGCAATATGTGAAATTCTACGCCCTCTTCCTTGGCGTGGTGAATTTCTTCGATTCGGGCGGGCATCTCCTTTTCGCTCCGCCGATAAACGAGGTACACCTTTTCGGCGCCGAGTCTGACCGCTGTTCTGGCTGAGTCCATAGCGACGTTGCCGCCGCCAACGACCGCGACTTTTTTAGAAACGGCGATTGGTGTATCAGCGCCTTTGCCGAAGTCGTAAGCCTTCATCAGATTTGCACGAGTCAGGTATTCGTTGGCGCTATATACGCCGACAAGTGATTCGCCTTCGATACCCATAAAGTACGGCAGGCCGGCGCCAACACCAATAAAAACGGCGTTGAAACCATCTTCTTTCATCAACTGCTCGATGGTTCGAGTCCGGCCGACAAGAAAATTACAAATGATTTTGACGCCCATTTTTCTCAGGACGTCGATTTCTTTTGCGACTATTGCCTTGGGCAGACGAAATTCGGGTATGCCGTAAACCATAACACCGCCGGGTTTGTGAAAGGCCTCGAAGATAGTTACGTCGTGACCCGCCCTTCTGGTATCCGCGGCGGCGACTATACCGCCGGGGCCGGAACCGATTACAGCTACCTTCATCCCGGTTTCCGGCGCTACCTCAGGTATGCTTTCATTGTCACTGTCGAAGTCTGCAACGAATCTTTCGAGTCTGCCGATAGAGACTGCCTTAGTCGGGTCTTTGAATCGAAGACCCACAGTGCATTTTTCCTGACACTGAACTTCCTGAGGACATACCCGACCACAAACAGCCGGCAACAGTGAGTTTTCCTTTATAATTTCGAGTGACTTTTTATAGTCGCCTTCGGCAATAGCCGCTATGAAGTCTTTGATTTCAATGCGAACGGGACAGCCCTGTACGCATGGTGCGTTCTTGCACTGCAGACATCGCATGGCTTCGAGGCGGGCCTGGGTCTCGGTATAACCAAGAGCCACTTCGTTGACGTTACCGCGCCGGGCAACCGGGTCCTGTGCAGGCATATCCTGCGGTGGTATGTTATACCTCTCCGAGGGCTTGAGGCCATCGGTTCGTTCTTTTTCCTGTAGTCTTTTAAGTGTTTGCTTTGCCTGCTTTTCGGTCATTAGTTGAATTCCCCGATTGCCTTACTCGTCCAGACCGATTTTGCATTTATGTTTTTTGTATTGCTCGTGTGCCTGCTGCTCCTGTTTGCGGTAGGCGGCAAGGCGCTTCATCATAAGGTCGAAATTGACGAGGTGGCCGTCGAATTCCGGGCCGTCAACACAGACGAACTTCGGCTTGCCGCCGACTTCCACCCGGCAGCCGCCGCACATGCCGGTGCCATCGACCATAATAGTATTGAGCGAGACGGTCGTAGGCACACCGAATTGCCTTGTAACATCGCAGCAGAATTTCATCATTACCGCCGGGCCGATGACAAAGGCGTGGTCGGGCCTGGGATTACGCTGACAGACCTCTTTGAGAGGCTCGGTGACAAGGGCCTTTCGGCCATGCGAACCGTCATCTGTAGTCACTATAAGCTCATCACTGATTTCGGCAAATTCGTCCTCAAGAACAAGCAGCTCTTTATTCCGGGCGCCTATAATCGAAATAACGGTATTGCCTGCACCTTTGAGGGCCTTGGCGATGGGCAGCAGCGGCGCGTTGCCTATGCCCCCGCCGACGCAAACTACAGTGCCGAACTTTTCGATGTGCGTCGGCGTGCCGAGCGGACCTACGATATTATCAATTGTGTCACCCTGCTTCAAATCGGCCATTTCCGCGGTCGTTTTGCCGACGCGCTGCCAAATCAGAGTAATTATACCCTTTTCGGGGTCGGCATCTGCGATGGTCAATGGAATTCGCTCGCCGTATTCATCGCTGAGGCAGACAATAACAAACTGGCCCGGCTTGCGGGCCTTTGCAATCAGCTTAGCCTCCACTTGGGCGGTGAAGACGTCCTGCGATAGCTGCTTTTTGGATACAATCTTATGAGCCACCTGTATCAGCTCCGATGCAAAACACCAAAAGAAGGGATTTTCTCAAAACTCAGGGCAAATGTCAAGAACAGCAAGAACATGTCGGCAGGAAAATCCGGTGTTCCCCGGCCATCCCAACTTTGGCGAAAAATATGATTGACATTATACATTACAAAAATTACTTTATCTGTACAGCATGAGAGGAACAGTATTTGCGTGATAATCTAACAGGAGGCAAACCTATGTGGGTTAAAAAGACACTCATGGCAGCCGTGGTCATATTCCCTATGGTTTCTTTTGCCAATGGAGATTTGACCTTGACGGTTAATGGTCTTGACGTGTCGAATTCCGTCGAAATCGAGCCTAACACCTCAATTATTATTTCGGTGTCCGGGGCTAATGATGCTAATGAAAATTACTCGGTTACATGCCAGACGGGCGGCGCGCTTGAGGTGCTTTCAGAACCAAATGTTTTGGGGGAAATACGCTACCTGTTCACTTCTGAAGATGAAGGATTGGGCTTGACAACAGTCAGCCTGACAGTTGGTGAACTGCTCGATTATCAGCTTGTCCTCTTCTCAAGACCGGACGCCAACACGATTGTTTTCGGCATAGATTCAGATGCAATCGAAATGCCTGAACCTGCACCGGAACCTGAGCCGTCATCTGAAGCAGAAACCGATACTTCGGTCGTGCAAAACACCGAACCTGAATATATTATGGCAGCGGATGTAAAAACTGATTCCAGGCCGTCGATGAGTAGCTATCTGCGGGATATCAGGGAAAACCGTTCTAAGTATTTGATGTATTGTCCCGCCGATTCGAATGGGACAGAGACGTTCAGCAAGGCTGCTTATGAGGCGTACAGGCAAACTGCTCTGCAAGAAGAAGACGGCGGCGGCATGATGCTTTTGGACTCCAACGAGCCAAACGTTATTACTATAGACTCCGATATTACGACCAATCAGCTCTGGACGGCGGACAACATCTACTACATTGCAAATTCGGTCAGTGTGAAGGCCCTGCTGGTTATCGAGCCGGGCACAACTGTCAAATTAAACCCTTATTGTTCACTGTACGTCAACGACGGCGGGACACTGATTTCGGTGGGCCGGCCGGATAATCCGATTATCTATACATCCGCGCCCGGTCCTCCAACGCGATACTTCTGCGCGATTTACATAGAGCAAACAGCTTCTCCTTCCACAAGAATCGCATATAATTATGTAGAATACGCAGATGTTGGAATCGCGACCGACAATATCCGGCTGGATACACCGATAGAAAATAATTATCTTTTTAACAATAATTTCGGAATTGGCGAGCTTGGTCCTCGCCACACCGACATCATAAACAACCTGGCATTGGCAAACTCCCACAGCGGCATCGACGTATATATGGCCTCTCTGGGCGGCTCTGCCGATGCCAACAGCCATATCCTCATCCAGAACAACACCTGCGACTGGTATCAGTACTACGGAATAACCATTCATGGCGTCGATGACGCCAACGACGCCGGGCTGATTATGCTTATCAACAACATCGTCACACGTGCGTCGTACTACGGGCTTTACTTTGTTGACGGATATTTGTCCGGTCTGGTATCGAACACAGGTTACGGCAGCAACTTTGAGAACAAGAACACTGATTTTCCCGAATACAATCCCGTGGAGGTAAATGAAAATCCGTACTGGATAGGGCCGGGGCCTTACGATTATGCCTTTCTCGACCAGAACTGTTTATTTATCGATGCAGGCCTGCAATATATCGAAGAAACCCCTCTTATCGGCAAGACGACGTCTCTTGACGGCACACCGGACAGCAACAAGACCGACCTCGGATTCCATAATCCAAACTGGAACTTCTCAAACGCAGGCACAGGTTTTGCAAATTCTGACATCAATCAGGACACGATAACAGATTTTGATGACTTGTCATTGTTAACAGGCTATTGGCTTGATAATGCCGTGCCGGGAGTTTCAGATAAATCTGATTTAAATGGTGACGGAGTTATAAACTTCAGGGACTTTGCCATCTTTTCAGATAAATGGTTATGGACAAGAGGCCATCCAAATTTAGGACTAGCAATCTCGGTGGACACTAATGATATAAATAATATTACAGGCAGTTTTGAGATTGACGTCAATAGTAGTGATTTTGCTGACAGGTATGATTTTGTTTATATGGATGGCTTGTTACTCGCGAACATGCCTGAGTTAGGTGGTCGGGTCACAGTTGACAGCTACAAATTTCGCAATGGGGCACATGTATTAAAGATTGTGCATATGGGGTGGAATTATGATATCACAGTTTCTGACGAACAAACGATAACATTTCACAATCCAGTCCATTGCTCAGATATCAATGACCATTTTTATGTAGGTCATGATTATCGAATCAGCGGTCTTCATGACAGTAATAGCATATTGAACGTTCAAATAACTGATTTAGATGAGCAGGTAATCTGGTCTGATGTGTATAGTGGCACTGATGTCAATATTATAATACCCCAAAACATCTTCAGTAATCAAATGTTTTGCAGTCTTTCGGCTGTCGTGACAGGTGAAGCTGAGACAATGAACGTAAACCTGACAAAAGGGTTCAAACCGTCAGACTATAATGATGTGTCAGTAAATATGGTTATCGTACTACCAGATAAGGACGTATTTAAGTGTCGCAAACCGGCAATTTATGAATGTGCTAAAGCGTGTAATTTGCGGAATGTAAGCTGGGTAAACTTGTATCTTTACGACGTAACAGAAGAGAATCTACAATTTCTGTACAATAAATCAAGTGTCAAATATGTATACTGGTGTGGCCATGCAGATAGCCATGTTGGTAGAAATGAAGGAGAGGGAATTCCTGGAGTCCAAAGAACTAACGCTGGATGTTGGTTTAAGGGCGAAATGGGGTGGTCGCCTCCTTATACAGCGTATACAAAAGTAGGCGTATTTTCAGCTACGAGGCAGACGTTTCCTGAATTACCACTGTTGCCTTACAACTGGGACCAGAGGGGCTTTGATTTATGCACGCTTGGGATGTATAATTCAGGGAATAAAAAGATAGTTTTTGTTGATGGCTGCCTCAGTGGAAAATTTATGGACATGGCCGTAGCCTATGGCATGTTCTCCGACTGGAATTTGGGGCATCACGACCAAATTTATATCGGCTGGAGAGAAACTGTTTTAACCGCACCACCCGGCAGTGTAATTGACTGGGTTCTTTTTTCTACCGACGGCGTCAAACTATTCTGGGAAAGAATGGGAATAGGAGATGATGTTTGGCATGCTCTGTCTAACACAGCTAGCCAAGGAAGCTATGGCATTAAGGCTACATTGTGGGGGCCAAATGGCTTGATGGACCTTCATAAGCCTTATGATGAGAGCGACGATAATATCTGGATTTATGGGGAAGGTATCTACGCCAAACTGGAACCTTGATTTGGAGGATATTATTTTGAAAAAAATGACATTTGTACTGATTATCGGAATGGTCTTCTTGCCTTCTTGTGAAAAAAAACACAGGCAGCCGGTAAGGGTATGGGATGGTAAATATGATACTCTTGGCTCTTGGGAGTATCCGGTTTGTATAATCTGGTTCAGGGAGTCCGCAAGAAATTTGTGGACACCTTATAAAGCCTTTGATACGGCAGATGAAATTAGAAATATAATTAACTCGATTGATAGACCAGATGTTAATGAGCTTCTGCCTGAGTTAAGAACAAGGAATAAGTTAACC
Source organism: uncultured Pirellulales bacterium (assembly GCA_964434085.1). Classification (GTDB taxonomy): domain Bacteria; phylum Planctomycetota; class Phycisphaerae; order Sedimentisphaerales; family Anaerobacaceae; genus JBBABK01. Next base: position 368 of record CAYSTP010000127.1, on the reverse strand, counting down.
CTCATTTATTATCTTGGTGAGCCAGCATTTTTAAGGGCTGTTGAAGTATACTTTGATGTAAATGATGGGGTTTTCATCGGTCCTAGAGGTCAGAGCCGGAATCTCGGACAAATGCTGCTCGAAAAGGAAGAATCGGGGCTTTCACGTTATCGATTTCATACACCACCTTACGATGAGGCTTTTATAGAAAGAGCTAAGGAATCAGAACAGTATCTGCGCAATGAGTTAAGGGAACTAAAGGCGGAAAAGCAAGCAGGAGAATAAGGGCAAGCTACATTTTGTTCATTTTGACTACTGTTATATGAGGTGGCTAAAATTTACCGGTAGCTGGGAAAATCTATACTGGGCAATACAGCACACTATTGACG
>CAYSTP010000126.1:0-6344 GCA_964434085.1 uncultured Pirellulales bacterium | reverse complement strand
TATCACAGCGACCATTTAGGCTCATCTGAGATTATGACCGACAGACAAGGCGATTTGGTGCAGCATTACGGCTACTATCCATTCGGCGATGAGTGTTACAGCGACAATCTGTGAAATCTGTGGCTCAGTTCAATGCAGGTTCGTGCTGAACGTATTCGGCTGTGCCGGGCATGTGTCTGCTTTGAAGCTCGTAGAGCAGAACGTTCTTTTCTATGAGCTTTGCAATTAGATTGACCTGGCTGATTATAGTCTCAAGAAGGTCTATATTGGTCATGGCGTGTTCGGGTCCGTCCTGAGTTAGTATCAGGGCAATGTAACCGCAGCGTGTCCGCTCGGTAGCGAGTTCGGCGGCGACTACGGTGTATTTTTCTGTCTGTGCTATGACCGGCTCCGTCCCGTCGTCGATTCTAACTGCCAGTTCATCGAGGAATGCGTCGCTGATATGAAGCTCGGCGAACGCCTGTGAGTCACTCGGCCAGTGATGACCGTCACGGTCCATAATGAGCATTACCGGGCCGTTATCGGGCAACATTTCAAATACCTGCCGGGCCACCTGCTCATTGAGCAGATAAGTCGGTGAAACATGAGGGTCGTAAATGTTCATCCTGTCTGTTCCTTAAAACAAGTCGGTCCGCATGACTGATTTCGGTATAAATACCGAGTGACTTTCTTAGCCGGCCTGTTTTGTCTTTTCTTATATGAAAGGAGCGGGAAAAAGCTCTTAAGTCAGGGTTTATTGGACCAAGGCAAGACAGGTTATCTCTGGATATGCGAGGAGGAACTATTTGACTCGTGGCGGTACCTGACCATGTGGACGGAATTGCCGATTTCGTTAAACTCAACAATGTCCATGTAGGAACGCATCAGCAGAAGGCCCCTTCCCTCCGTCTTGTATAGATTCTCACCGATTCGGCAATCAGGTACGACATCAGGGTCGAAGCCGCCGCCGGTATCGGTCATTAAAATCTCGATGCGGTCGGATGCTATAAGGCACTCAATTTTTACCTTCTTTTTAGAATTCATCTCACTGCCGTGTCTTATGGCATTATAGAAGGCTTCCTGGAATGCAAGATGAACGGCAAAGACATCATCATCGCCATAATCGAGCTGCTGAAGCTGCGAAAGCAACCATTTTCTGGGCTCTTCAATGGCAGCCGTGTTGCTGTCAACCAGCATAGTCCGTTTTGTCGGTTTATCCAGCTTCATAGGACCACTTATCACAAATCCCCGGTTTATACCCCCTGCCGACAGTCGAAACGCACAGGTCGGTGAGGGGTAGTTTAAGACGGCAGCCAAAAGCCCCGGCCGCACCTTATTGCTCCGGTTCGGCCAACCGCTCTATCGCGGTGTCAACGTCCTTGTATATATCAAAGATCTTGGTCAGTCGCGTTATCTTAAAAATTTCGTAAATCTTAGGACCTATGGCACAAAGTGCCAGTCGTCCCTCGTGTTCATATACACGTTTGCTGACCTTAATCAGCAACCCGAGCACGGCGGAAGACATAAACTGTACATTCGAGAAATCCAGGACCAGGGCGATGCCGTCAGCCTGCTCTATGAGGGACGCCAGGGCCTGCTCAAGCTCCCTTACGTCTTTTTCCTCGAGGATCTTCTCATCAGTGAAAGTCACAATAGTCGCCTGGTCTGCATAGGAGACGGTTATTCGTGGGCTCATTTGCGCCATATCAATTCTCCGGTCCAAGGTTATATTTTAGCTGAAAATCGTATTAGAGACAGACGGGACTGTCAAGAACTTTAGTAATTTTACCCCCAAGGGGCCCGGAGGGTCGTTCGGCAGAATTTTTATATTTTCTTTACTATTAATTTTGTTTCTTTAATATATACGATTTGGTAAGGAGCATATTTTGAAACCCTCACATTAAGCCGGTATAAGGTATTTGTACCACAAAAATAAGGAATATCCTTATGGCTGTTGTCGATGGTGGATGTATAATCTCCTAAAAGAGCTAAATAGCACAAAGGGCAAGTCCAATTATAACCATTATTTAAGGAGATTCGTAATGAGAATCAGTAGGTCAACAGGGTACGCATTATTAGCTTTGGGTTACATTGCCAAAAATCAGGACCAGAAAATCATACTCTCGCAAACTATTTCCAAAGAGTATGACATCCCACTGGAATACCTGCTCAAAATCCTTCAGCAGACGGTTCGTGCCGGTATTCTTCGCAGCAAGCGTGGTCCTCGCGGCGGATTCAGCCTGGCTCAGTCGCCGAAAAAGGTGACAATGTTACAGATTATCGAGGCAGTTGATGGACCGATGAGCGGTCAGCACGCTCTGTTCGAGGCGCCGGCGAAGGGCAAATTCACCAATAAGATCGAGTCGGTCTATAACAAGGCCGTCAATCAGGCCAAGGCCGTGTTTGATAAGACCAAGCTGGCAGATCTGATTGCCTGACAAGGCGACCGATGGAAATCAGACAATTCCAGGGTCTTATTGCTGAAAAATACGAGAAGCGCGATCGCCAGCGGGGAATTCCCGCCACATTCATGTGGTTTGTGGAAGAGATTGGCGAACTGGCGACCGCGCTATCCTCTGAAGATAAACCAAACAAGGAAGAGGAGTTCGCCGACGTTTTTGCATGGCTGTGCACATTAGCCAACATCAGCGACGTTGACCTGGAAAAGGCTTGCGAAAAGTACACCAAAAATCAGGTCAACGGTTTTAAGTAACCGGCTCAGGTTTTTGTGGTCGGGTACTCATCGCCTATTTCTTCCGGCAACTGTGGCTCATAGGGACTCTGTGGTTTTTTCATCGCCCTGGAAAAACACCAGGAAATGCCGAGCACTATCAAGACCAGAAAAACCGCCGTCAATTCGTAAACAGGCACTTTTGCCGCACGGGGGGTTTCCTTAGAGGTATGGTATATCAGGCTGGTAGCTATAAAGCCGCCGATTCCCATTGTTCCTATCATTCCCGCCCAGCGTGCAAACCACGAGGATTCTGTCCGCTGCCTGTTGTAGCGCGATAATACCATGTTGCTCAGCCATACCGATAGTATCGCCGAACTCAGGCACAGCCACAGCATCGGTCTATTTTGACGACCGTTGTGTGCTTCAATCAACAGAAAAACCAGAACAGCCACTGAGACAAAAGAAAGTATAAATGCCGGCAGGGCCAGGGCGGTCCCTTTGGCGCCCACATCCACTGGTTTCTGTACGTGGGACAGAGTCGAGGCAGACTTTAACAGAGAAAGGATAACTGCAACTATCAGAGCCAGCACCATAACTGATATGCCCACGCAGTCCGTGACAATCCATTTGCCTTGCGGGTCGCGAAGAAAACCACTGTCCCTGGTAAGGTCGGAATACAAGCTCCAGATAAACAGCGAGCCTAAAATTACAGGTATGATAATGCGGACCAGATAGTCCCAGAGACGCCCCAGATTCCAGTCGCTGCGGATGTTGGCGTGGCGGCGGAGATAATCGACCCGCCAGAACCACCCAATTAATATGCACTCGAGCAGGCCGATAAAGCCGATGCCCCATGTACCATAGATATAGTCTGCGATTACACCGAGCCAGTTCAGGCCGCCTTGTGTAACAAATATCAGGCCGAAGCCAAAACCAATCAGACTCATAACGGGCAGCACAATGCTGCGCCTCCAGCCGGTCTTATCAACCACCGAGGCAAGAACGGATTCGGTGATGGAAAAGGCTGAATCGATTCCAAGTGTGACAAGGGTAAAGAAAAACAAAAAGCTCCACCACGCCGAGCCGGGCAACTGGGCCAGCGCATAAGGAAAGGCAACGAATGCCAGTCCGGGACCGCCGTCAACCACCTGCTCAACCGAAACGGGGTGACCCGACTGCGCGGTAACATACGCCATTGCACCGAGGGTGGTAAATACGGCAAGGCCCGCTACAAAGCTGGTGGCGAAATCGGCGATGACTATGATTGCAGCATTGTTATTTAAGTCACTTTTTCTATGCAGAAAACTGGCGTAAGTGACCATTACCCCGAAGGCAAGACTAAGAGAAAAAAAAGCCTGGCCGAACGCGGACTGCCACGTTGTAGGCTTCAGAAGCTGCGACCAGTCCGGCACAAGGTAGTATGAAAGTCCTTCGTAACTGCCCTCGAGCATCAGACCGTTGATTGTCAGGACAGCCAGTATCAACCAGGGCAGCGGAACCGTCAGCCAGACAATCTTGCCGACAAGCTTGACGCCGCGGAAAATACAAAAGTACATCGCCAGCCAGGCGATAAATAAGGGCAGGACAATTTGCCACTGGATGGCGCCGAGTGCCAGACTGTCATGCTTATGCAGATAAGTCATGTTGAAGAACTCTCGAGCTTTTTGTACGCCTTCGACGCCCTGCCCTGCCCAGGGCAGCTCACTTGAGGTAAAGATACCCTTGAGGCTGAACCACAAGAAGCTAAAGCAATAGGCAAGTATCACCGGATAAAAAGTGATGATGACGAATCCGAGCAGGATTCCCCACCACCCGACAAATTCAAGTCGTTTATGGGCGACGGCAAAGGCGTCGGGCGCCGCCCGCTGGGTAAAATGCCCCAGACTGAACTCGAGTATCATAACAGGCAGGCCGACAACAAACATTGCTATGATGTAGGGAATAAGAAACGCCGCTCCCCCACTGTCGTAAACCCTGAATGGAAATCCCCACAGGTTGCCCAGACCAACGGCCGAACCTATAGCAGCCAGAATAAAACCGCTGCGCGTTCCCCAGCTTTCTCTCTGTTCTTCCAACATCTCCGCCATTACCTTCTACCTCCCTGTAAACGGCAGATATCGAGTTTACTGGCTGATGCCCAATAACTGCAGTGAGTCCCGCTCGACGATTTTCCTTAATTGGTCGCGCGGGACGGTGGGAAGATTGGTATCACCGAGGCGCTTATTGAAACCGAGCAGGGCCTCTATCGACGAGGCGGCGTCGCCGCAGGGAAAGCCGCTTCCAAACAGCAGCTTGTCCAATACGCCGCTCTCGAACGCGGCAATTACGGTCGTGTAAAGCTGCCAGGGTCTGTCCACCTTGACGGTCAGGTCGGCGTAAACGTTTGGATGTTTGGCCGCCATCGTCAAGCTCTGCTCAAGAAAAGGATAACCCATATTGCCGATGATTATCTTGAGGTCTTTGAACTCGCTCGCAATCTCATCGAGAAGATAAGGCTGGGCATACTTCAGTGACCCGCCGGGACTTACATCGCCGCCGTTATGAAAGAAAACAGGAATCCCCGCCTCCTGGGCCAGTTCGTACAGCCTCATTGCCTTGGTGTGAGCGGGGTGGAAATCACAGGCACAGCAATAAAGAACGGCCCCTTTGAGGCCGTGCTTTTCAGTCAGCGTGGTTATATATTTTTTATTGAACCCGTTTCCCACAGGGTCAACAAATCCAAAGCCGACCATTCTTTTTGAGTATTTGGATACAAACTCAGCCAACCGGCTGTTGGTACTGTCGGAAGATTCGCCGGGGCTGGCCAGCACGACGCATTTATCGACGTTTACTTGCCCGGCCAGACGTTCAGCCAGACCCTGCTCTTTACTGCTCGGCCAGCTTATATGCGTATGACAGTCAACTATCATATCTATACCTTTTTCAATAACTTATCGGTAATCATTACCGAATTCTATCAGCCCCGTCAAGCACATTTCTCGACCCTCGGCCTGTCCTGAAAAGTGGCACGGGCTTCCAGCCCGTGAATCAATAGCCAGACCTGTCCTGACGTTGTCGATGGAATGCTTGATGTCGGCAGCCGCAGGCCGTTATTGACGGACGAGTCGCTTTAGAAGATAATGTCCGGCGGAGCATCCTTTGCCAGGCATCTTATAACCAATCAAAAACAACCACCGCCCTGTAAATGGAATCGGCAAATTTATCCGCCTATGGCGAAGATAGAGGTTAAGGTTATATGAAGGTTGAAATAAAAGAATTCTTTGGTAATGAATGGGTGGTTGCGATAGGTACGTCCTTGATATTGGCACTGCTTTATGCCATAGGAAGGAAAATTTATAATTGTAGAAACCGAAGAAAAGTGTTTCTATGGCTTAAAGATAACACGAAGGATAAACCTGGTGAACAATTCAAAAGCACGACAGAAATATCAAAAGGATTAGATATTGACGAGGATCAGGTTAGAAAAATCTGTTCTCGACACAAAAAGATATTTGAACACGCATGCAACAAAGATTTATGGAGCATATATGGCAGTGAACCTAAAAGTGTATATGAGGAAAGAGGCGTGCTTGAAATTTAACTATTATGAACCTTCAATTTGACTCGAAAGATTTTATGGGTGAAAAAATTAACTACGAAGAGCACAAAGGGACACGAAGTTTTATTTATATAAAAACAGTGTTAATCCGTG
>CAYSTP010000125.1:0-6354 GCA_964434085.1 uncultured Pirellulales bacterium | reverse complement strand
GGTGACAAATTGCGCCTTTATTAACAACTCGGCCTCTGGCTCGGGGGGAGGTATGTTTAATCAAACCGGCGCCAAACCGACTGTGACCAACTGCACCTTCAGCGGCAACGGCGACGACGGAATGTATAATTCGGGTGAAGGAGGTGCAAGCAGCCCAACGGTGACCAACTGCACCTTCAGCGGCAATGACGGCCGCGGAATGTATAATTCTAACAGCAACGCCACGGTGACCAACTGCACATTCAGCGGCAACGGCAGCAGCGGAATGCGGTGTTCTGACAGCAACGCCACGGTGACCAACTGCACCTTCAGCGGCAATGACGGCCGCGGAATGTATTATAATTTTAACAGCAACGCCACGGTGACCAACTGCACCTTCAGCGGCAACGGCAACGGCGGGATGTATTGTTCTGACAGCAACGCCACGGTGACCAACTGCACCTTCAGCGGCAACGGCGGCGGGATGTATTGTTCTGACAGCAACGCCACGGTGACCAACTGCATACTTTGGGGAAATACAGCATCTGATGGCAATGAAATAGCCTTATACTCTTCCTCATCGATAGATGTCAACTATTGTGATGTTATGGGCGGTCAGGCGGATATATATAATAAAGGTGGGACAAGCTCAATCACCTGGGGCCTCAACATCGACGCCGACCCTTGTTTGGTTGACCCCAACGGCTCGGACGGCCAAATCGGCACCGAAGATGACAACCTGCGGTTAAAATCGAACTCCCCCTGTATTGACGCAGGCGATAACAGTGTAGTAACAGAAGCAAACGACCTTGACGGCAATCCGCGTATCTTTGATGGCGATGATAACGGCACGGCCACAGTAGATATGGGGGCTTATGAAAAAATGCCGCGAGTGATTTATGTTGACGCAGCCGTATCCGGAGGCAGCGACGACGGCAGCAGCTGGAGTAATGCCTTTGATGACCTGCAGGAGGCCCTGGACGATGCAAGCAGCAGTGATAAAATCTGGGTGGCTGCCGGGACATACAAACCAAGCTCTGATTACGGATTGGCTATAGGCGACCGGGGAAAGCATTTCCGTATGATAAACGGCGTGGCTATCTACGGCGGATTTGCCGGGATTGAAACCGCACTGGCTCAACGCGATGTGAATAACAATGAAACGATTCTTTCCGGAGATATCGGAACAGCGGATGACTCGAATGACAATTGCTACCATGTCTTTTATCATCCAGACGGTTTGGCTCTCGAGCCTAACGCTGTTCTTGACGGCTTTACAATCACCTCCGGCGATGCTAACGGCACTGCTGAGCCTCACTACCACGGCGGCGGAATGCGCAACGAGTCCAGCAGCCCGACGGTGACCAACTGCATCTTCACCGGCAACTCGGCCAATGAAGGCGGCGGGATGTACAGCACCAACAGCAGCCCGACAGTGACCAACTGTACCTTTAGCGGTAACTCGGCGTCGGATGGTGGCGGGATGGAAAACTACGATAACAGCAGCCCCACGGTGACCAACTGCACATTCAGCGGCAACTCGGCAGAATATGGCGGCGGGATGGAGAACTGGAACTCAAGCAGCTCGACGGTTACGGGCTGCACATTCAGCGGCAACTCGGCTACCTACGGCGGCGGGATGGATAACTACAGCGACAGCAACGCCACGGTGACCAACTGCACATTCAGCGGCAACTCGGCTGAAGACTATGGCGGCGGGATGTACAACTACGGCAACAGCAGCCCCACGGTGACCAACTGCACCTTTAGTGGCAACTTGGCAGAAGAAGGCGGCGGGATGTATAACTACCATAGCAGCGCCACGGTGACCAACTGCATCCTCTGGGGAAATACCGCATCTGACGGCAATGAAATAGCCTTATTCTCTTCTTCATCGATAGATGTCAACTATTGTGATGTTATGGGCGGTCAGGCGGATATATATAATAAAGGTGGGACAAGCTCAATCACCTGGGGCCTCAACATCGACGCCGACCCTTGTTTGGTTGACCCCAACGGCTCGGACGGCCAAATCGGCACCGAAGATGACAACCTGCGGTTAAAATCGAACTCCCCCTGTATTGACGCAGGCGATAACAGTGTAGTAACAGAAGCAAACGACCTTGACGGCAATCCGCGTATCGTGGATGGCGATAATAGCGGCACGGCCACAGTAGATATGGGGGCTTATGAATTTATATTAAACCTTTATCCGCCCGTTGCCGATGCGGGGCCGGATATAACGGCATACGCATGGATAAATGACTGGGCCGACGTCAATTTGGATGGTTCCGGTTCTTATGATGATGACGGCGACCCGATAAGCTATCACTGGAGCTGGAGTATTGGCAGTAACGATTATGAAGCAACTGGCGAGTCACCTGCAATAGAACTGCCTGTCGGTCAGCATACAATAACACTTATAGTTGATGACGGTTTCTATGAATCTGAGCCTGATGACTGTACGGTAAATGTTATTGCGCCAATAGAGGGAAGGCTCATCTGTCTGCCTCCGGCCGTTAGCCGACGTGCCAGACGTGGTCGGGTTCTCACGATGATTGTACTGCCTCGGGGTATCCATAAGTCAGAAGTTAACAGTACAGAACCGCTTACTATGTATCCCACTGGGGTCGAATCGCAAAAAAAATCTATCTTCGGCTCTCGTCGTCATCATAGTCGGTCGCGTACTCGTGTCTGGGGCTGGTTCGACAAGCCGACGTGCGCACAATGTCTTACGCCCGGCAGGAATGAGATAACGGTCTACGGAAGATTGAATTCCGGTCAGTATTATTTTGCTTCCAGATGTCTGCGACTTGTCTGTCCGAGACGGCCTTAATTTGAGAACAGATGTGTTTTGGCCGATGATATCCGCCTTTTAATGACATAAAGCCGGTATCAGCAATTTATGTGCATAATTAATCACCGACTATCGGCCCCGGAGATTCTTATGATACCGTTGTAGTCAAAGGTGATGGCACTGTAGTCACAATGACAGGCGGAGATGCAAGCACGGTTATCACCATGAACGCCAGCAACTTTAAGATGACCGGCGGCGACCTCAACGATATCGGCGATAAATTAGTTGGCCATGAGCTCTATCGAAATCTTAGCTGGTCCTGCCGACAACCGGTCGGCAGAGCAACAGCAGCAAAGTTTGTGAAAAAAAGAAATATGCTGCCCGCTATACCCTGTACGCTAACCGGCTTAGACATTCATGCCGGAGATGGAGGTTTCAAAGACCATTTTCCCGTCAACTACACCCTGGACGTCGGCGGAAAACTTCCTGCTTTTGATGGCTGTGATGTGACCGAGCAGGTATAGTCTGTCACCAGGAACTACCGGTGCGCGGAACCTGGCGGATTCGATGCTTGTAAAACCGATAAAGCCCTCGACTCCAAAAACACGCTTGACGAAGAAGCACAAAAGCTGGGCAGCGGACTCAACCATAATAACGCCGGGCATTAAGGGTCTGTCGGGGATATGGCCTCTAATCCAGAATTCGTCCTCCGTGACATCCTTATACCCCAGGATAAGTCGCGGCTCCTTATCGTACCAGAGAATGCCGTCGAGATGCTGCATCTCATGACGCTGTGGGTTTTCCTTCTCGATATCAGCCCTGGTAAAAACCGGCTTGGCATTTAGATTTATCTTCGACAGGTCAAAGAACAGTACCGGCGGCATTTACTATCCTCGAAAAGACCGCAATTTGGCAAAATTCAAAACACCAGACCCACACCCCTCGGACGGTGTCGGCCTGGCGTGACAGTTACAAACACCAAAATCGAGTCCGGCCTTTGACGGCGGCTTAACGAGGCCTAATCAGTCGATCTGATTTCAAGGATTTTGTTGCGGACCACCTGAGCAGCCTGCTTTACACGCTGCATCTGCTTACGCACACGCGTACCGGCGGCCTTATTACCGCCCTCAGCCTTGCTGATATCCGCCTCACACTCAACCACCATTGCCTTCAGCTCTTCGTACTCTTGCATTTGCTATTCCTCCACTCTGGAAGTTAGAATTAAACGAAAAAACTAACTTCACCGCCGGCTTTTGTCAAAGGAAAATCCGCATTTTTCGCCCAAAAAACGATTTTTTCCCAACCTCTACTCGAACAGCTTCTTGGTAAGCTGGGCAATCCTGCGCCCCCGCCTGGCGCACTGCTTCTTGACCCGCTCGTCGGGTTTGCCTATGGACACCGGCCCGTAGTGGTCGCCCTGCGGGTCGCCCTGAACTATAAGTCCCGCTATCAAAAGGGCTTCGAGCATTCCCATAACCGTCGTCTCGTTGCCTCCGCCGATATTGGCTGCGCTGCTGAACGCCCCGCCGACCTTGCCGTCCAGCTTACCGTGGAAGCTCACTGTCTCGTCAATCAGCTCCTTTAGCGGCCCCGCCATCTGCCCGTAATATGTCGGTGAACCCAAAACAATTGCATCGTAATCAAGCAAATCTTTGGCCTTGACCTTATCGACGCTCTTGCACTCGGTCGCAAGGCCCTCGTCATTCATCGCCTCAGCGATAAGCTCAGCCATCTTTTTTGTATTACCGCTCTTCGAGTAATAAACCACAATCCCCTTTGCCATTTTCTATTTCCCTATACATTCAAAATTCAACATTCGTTATTCGATATTCGTCAATCATTCCATCTTCTGTCCTCTGCCCCCCGTTCTCTGTTTTTCTACTCAACGTTGAATGTTCGACGTTGGAAGTTCGATGTTTATTATCCTGATTTCCTGTTCCCCTGATATCCTTCTTCCTGTTCTCCTGATTCCCTGATATACCATCATCCCTTTACCTAATCCCCACTACTTGCCCTCCGAATCTTTCAACGTTCGGCGTTCAATGTTCGAAATTCGATATTCGTCAATCATTCTGTCTTCTGCCCTCCGCTTTCTGTTTGTGGTTATAGATCTGCAGTTAATCCTTTCTTTTCAGCGGGACTACCTCCGACTCGACAAAACCATCCGGCACCACCACCCTGAACGCATCAGCGTCTATCGGCTCATTGACTTTCGCGTTTATAAAAGATATTTCGTATATGTCCTCCTGCGTCGAAAGTGTGACCACCTTTGCAGGCAGATAGAGCTTTTTGTCAATCCAGAAGTCAATCCACACCCAGTCATCCTTATAAACCGAGTCAGGCTTCACCTCCATATGCAGCCGAATCATATCATTTGGTTCACTGCTGTTCGGCTCAGCCAATGTAATATTGAATTCCTTCTTCAATTTATCGCTGCCGGTAAACCCGACAATCGGCAGATGCTCACTGAGCAAATCGAACGCATCAACGCTCTGGTTCGCATCAAGTTCATTTGGGTCTATCAATTGATGCTTCTTGACCTCTTTTAGCTGATAGTCCACCCTTGTCAGCCACACCCCGTCGAAAAAGAACTGCTCGACATATTTTTCCTCCGGTTCCTGGTCCTGCTTGATTGTATCGAAATCCACCCTCAGCAGTGATTTACTCTTGCCCCGAAGATACCACATCTTCCCTGTTCTCAGCGTCTGTGAATCGAACAAAGGCTGACGTGACAGATGTTCAATCTTACACTGATATGTCCGTATCTCACCCGAGCGTTTATTAAGCCTGCCCAGAATCTCATCCACTGCGTCGGCCTGGTCCTTTTGAACCTGCGATTCCCCCGTCTGTGGTGAGCCTGCCGAATCCACCGGTACTTCCGAGCACCCCTGCCCGAAACAGACATTCACCGCCAACAAAACTACTACAATAATCCAGCTTAAAATGCTTTTATTCATTATTCTTTCTTCATTTCTCAAAAACATATCTTCTGTATTCTTCTGTTAGTTTTAATCCATTACGGCATCCCGTACAGAATGATAATGTATTCATCTGCTTAGTCCAGTTAATTACTATGATTTCTTTAATTTCATCATAAATGCGATACCTTATATTGGGTTCAAGCAAATCTATATTATCTATAAAAACTGGGTCCTTAGAAAAACGCTTCATAAAACATTTTAAATTTTCCCATTGTTCGTCGGACACGGCCGGATTTCCCGTAATTAGCGAACAGTTTTTTTCCTTGCAAATAGTTTCAAGTTTACAAAAGTCTAACTCTCCTGCAAAATCAATAAACCATTGTTTAGAAAAAAACCAATATTTTCTACAGGAAAGTCTTTTTACACCTTGAGGTAATGATTTATATTCTATCAGACCGGTTTTATTTTTTATCCCCTTTGTATTTTTAATTATATCTAATAATGTAAATTGCCTTGTCACTTTAGCCCTCCTATATAATTATCTTATATCGAAAATATAGTTCCTCCCTAGACATCACAACCGCTCAACGCTTTTTCAATATCCTGGTCTCCCATCATAACTTTAGCTCAAGAAAATTTTCCTGTCAAAAAAACATA
>CAYSTP010000124.1:3484-6480 GCA_964434085.1 uncultured Pirellulales bacterium | reverse complement strand
CGCTAACTCATCGAGAGCCTGTTGTGCCCCGTCATAGTCCCCGGCTGCTAAAAGAGACAAGACCCTCGCTCTTGCTATGCCCAGATTTGCTTTGGATGAGTATGAATTATCGGGATAATTTTGTATTATTCGGTTATAGAGGTTATTCGCCTGTTCCCATTTCTGCGCCCATCGATACCTTTCAGCTATCCAGTAAAGCGCATCCGGCAAATCAGTGTCCCCTGCAAAATCGGTAACCAGCTTATCAATGGCCTCTTCCGCCCGGCCATATTCTCCCGAGATGATAAGAGACAAAACCCCTTGCCTTGCCAAACTGATATTTGCATTGTCTGTGAATGGGCTGTCAGGATAATTCTGTATTATCTGCTGATAAATGTTTTTCGCCTGGTCGTACCTGTCTGACCACTCATATCTTCTGCCAATCCAGTATAGTGCGCCGGGCAAGTCCGAATCCTGTAAGTAATCAGCCTTGAGTTTCTCTATCTGCGCCTGCGCAGCTGTCAACCGACCCGCCTCAATGAGAGACTCAATCTCCTGCTTAGCTGAGAAGACATCCCCTGCCGCGTTTACTGCCAAGAGCTGCAACATTAAGAATATAACCAATCCAAAAACCGGATTTAGTGTTGAAGAAGTGAATTTGCCGCGCATTGCCGCTACCTCCTTATCAAAAAAGTACTTTCCGCCTGATTAAAAGACCCCAACCTCCAGTGCAATGGCACTTTAAACAGGCAGACTCAAAACACAGAGAACCCTGAACGGTCTCTGCTATAAACGGATTAACCTCCACAATCCTGACTTGGTAAATTTAGGCCCAAAAGACAGATACGTCAACAAAAAACCTCATAAAAAGGCAAACATTCTCGGCTTTTTCAGTTAGCAGTGACATAGGGTTGTCACTCTGATGGCGAAACGTGAGTGTTTACAGGATTATATGTAGCTATTAGAATGATAAACTTTACCGATATGGTAAAATAGGAAAAGATGGGAAATTAGTCCATACTGCTCTGCTACAGCCAAGCCTCGAAAATATCTATGGCCGCAACGGCAGAGAAGGACAGGAAATAGTCATTCCGGCAACACTTCGATTTTCAGAGGATTTTCAATCAGACGGACCTTTTTCTGCACACACTTTAGCCATTTCTCTTCACTGTCGAAATCAGGTGTCTTGCTCCAGCAGGCCCCGGCATAATACACTACCGAACGCGAATCGTTCAGCCCGGCAAGCAGGATATTATGGTTATCGGCAGTCGCGCATTCGTTCCTCGCCGCCTCCTCCGGCAAAATCACGGCACAGCCTATCGAGCCGTTGCCGCCGTCGGCATTCTGCCAATAGCTTAGCCACGTTTTGTTCGGACCGAATACAGCGTTGCCCCCGCCTGCGCATTGAACGATACCAACGGCCGGCACCGCATTATTAACATCTCCATCAAAGCGGCTTTCAATCTGATTGAAGTTCGACCCAAGGTCGAGGCTGATTCTTTTTGTCTCGCCCGATTGTCTGGCGCCGAACTGCCAGGGTTTGTAAGTAAGCTCGAAAACCGACCGTATCGGGCCGTTGGCAATAACTTTCCAGGACACGAAATTTTCCGACCGGTAGAGCTTATTGTCGCGCCACGCACCGAGTCCGCCGCAGCCAAGACTTTCACCCACCGTATAGAAATCGGAGCCTTCGCCGTTGTCACGATGATAATAATCGTGGCCTTTCGAATACAGCTTCTTCATAACGGGGTACTTGACGCTTTTTACCCAGACGTCGATACCGCTGCTGGTCAGCTCCGTCCTTTGCAGCTCCGGGCCATACATCCTGAAAGCGATTTTGTCGTTCTCCCACGCAAAGTCGTCCTTGCGCTGCGGGACAAACATTGCATTGGTACGGTACACTACATTTACATCCTGACTGTCGTTGCCGTCGCTTATATAGAACACCTGGGTTTGTCCGGGCTCGAAATCTGCTTTGAAAATAAGCTCGTCATATTCTGCATCACCGTTATTGTCGATGGTCTGGCACAGGATGAATTTATTCAGGTACTCACTGTACACGGATGGTTTCCGGCCTGTCGAAAATTGAAGCAGACCGGGCGATGCCTTCAGGCTGACACTGACCGTCTCGTTTTCGCGGCTTTCATTCAAGGGATTTGCGGCTTTGACCTTAATCCGGCTGGTATCGCCGCCAACAGCGATAAAGGAAAAAACAATACAGATACACACGATCCAAGTGATTTTGATTCTTGCCATTTCTCTACCTCACGTTTCAAACTCAATCGGCTGCGCGTCAGGCATGCTCTCATCTCTTTAACTTATATGCCATCTGAGGGTTCTAAAAGTAATGGGGTCTCCAACGCGGAGCGTTGGGGGTAAAACGGAGAGGGCGGGATTCGAACCCGCGGTACCAGCATTCACCGGTACGACGGTTTAGCAAACCGTTGCCTTCAGCCTCTCGGCCACCTCTCCAACTCATTATTAACAAAGCACTTATTTAATCAAAAAGCTGGTCCACAAAACCCATAGCAAGGTTAAAACAAAACACCGCCTTGGAATTGGCTTACTTTACATCCCACAACCGGCCTTTGCAAGAAGTTTAAAAAGACGCGGTACCATTTCGGACCCAGCCGCAGATTGCGGCGGATATACAATGACAGCCAAACTCTTTTATATCCCTTATTGCGAAAACAGTTTCAGAGGCTAAAATAATTGACAAATCAGGCAAATGAAAGGAGACCAAAAATGGAAGAGCAGATTATCGGCAAGGTCGAGGATTTCTTTGCACGTCCGGTCGTCGCAGGCATCGGACTGACGGGTTCCCTGAAGGTCGGCGACAAGATTCGAATCAAAGGACACACCACCGACCTCGAGATGACGGTTGATTCGATGCAGATAGACAATACAAACGTCACCGAGGCCAAGGCCGGTGATTCAATTGGAGTAAAGGTGCCCGAGCGTGTCCGTGCAGGCGATTCAGTCTATAAAGTCACCGATTAATTACACACGATATAGCG
>CAYSTP010000124.1:0-3384 GCA_964434085.1 uncultured Pirellulales bacterium | reverse complement strand
ACAATGAAGACACAAAAACTTTCTTTCAAAAGCACTCTGGCAATAATAGTTCTTTTGAGTGCAGCAATTTTCTTTTTATTTTCCGGTTATAAACAGGCCAATAATGCCCACAGCCGGCTAAAGCTGAATGACTTTGAGTACTTTGAGACTCGCGGGTTCAATGTGCTCGTTTTCAGTAACTGGTATAACAACTACTTCGGCGATTCCAAAATCACCGGCGTTGAAATTATTCACCACGAAGTAAGAACGGCAACCAACGGCGATGTAAGACTGAATCCCACACCCGAACAATGGGACCCCATCCCAGAACTTGTAGACCGTAAAGTAGATGTCAATAACAACAGCATCGAAGCATTTTTAACCTATCCAGATTACGATTTTAAATACACTATAAAAGCCCAGGCACACGATGACGGCATAATCCTAAGTGTCAATCTTAAAAAGCCGCTTCCAAAGAAACTCGTCGGCCGTGCCGGATTCAACCTCGAATTCCTTCCAGCCGCTTATTTTGAAAAGTCATATTTGATGGATGATAAAAGCGGCACCTTTCCGCTCTATCCCAGCGGTCCGATGCAACTGCAAACCTCCGGCGCCGTCGAGCCGAAACCAATCGCCAAAGGTAAAACCCTTGTCCTTGCCCCCGAAGACCCCGAAAGGCATGTCACTGTCAAAGCCAAAACCGGCGAGCTCTTATTATATGACGGACGAAACAAGGCCCAGAACGGCTGGTACGTCGTGCGAACCCTTATCCCGGAAAACAAATCCGGTAAAGTCGTCGAATGGTTCCTGACCGCCAATACTATCGACAACTGGATTCGCCCGCCGATGATTGCCTATTCGCAGCTCGGTTATCATCCGAAGCAGGAAAAAGTCGCGGTCATAGAATTGTACAAAATCGATAAACCACTTCCAACCGCCCGCATATTGAAAGTCACGCCGGACGGCAAATTCGTAGAAAAATATAAAGGCCGTACAAAAAAATGGGGCAAATACTTCAGATACAACTACCTTACCTTCGATTTTACATCGGTAAAAGAACAAGGCCTGTACGTCATCGAATACGGCCACGTGCGCACAAAGTCATTTAGAATCGCGACGGATATCTACGAAAAAGCATGGCATCCGACTCTCGACGTGTTCTTCCCGGTACAAATGGACCACATGTTCGTCAACGAAGCTTATCGTGTCTGGCACGGCGCATCCCATCTCGATGACGCATTGCAGGCGCCTGTAAATCATAAGCATTTCGATTTGTACGCTCAGGGCCCGACAACAGACACTCCTTTCAAACCCGGTGAACATATTCCGGGATTGAATATCGGCGGCTGGTTCGATGCGGGCGATTATGACATTCGCACCCAAACCCACTATTACACCGTATCAGGCCTGGTTCAAATCTGGGAAACCTTCGGCTTAAAGCGTGATGAGACCCTCATCGACCAGAAAAAACGTTACGTGGACATCCACCATCCCGACGGTGTGCCCGACTTGCTTCAGCAGTTGGAACACGGCACGCTGGCCCTGATAGCCCAGCACAGAGCCGTCGGCCACGCCATTAACGGCATCATTGTCCCAGACCTTTCACAATATACTCATCTCGGCGACGGTTCAACCATGACCGACAACCTGATTTACAATCCAAAACTCAAAAGCGGCCAATCCGATGGATTCACCAGCGGCACTTTCGATGACAGATGGGCGTTCACCAGCAAATCAACTCCATTAAACTACGGTTCAATCGCCGCGTTGGCGGCCGCAAGCCGGGCTTTGCGCGGATACAATGACGCGCTCGCAGATGAATGCCTTACAACAGCCAAAAAAGTCTGGGACGAGGAATCGAGTCATGAACCAAATATTTTCAGCCACGGTAACACAAGCGGAGGCCGGCTGGAAGATGAACAGTTCAGGGCAGTCGTTGAACTTTTGATATGCACAAAAGAAGCTGAATATGCGGACAAAATAAACGAGCTCTGGCCGACCATCGAACAGCGGTTCGGCTTTCATGCCGACACGGCCGTTCGTGCAATGCCCTACATGGATAAATCTTACGCAGAGAAAGTGGAGGCTTCGGTCAAAGCTTACAAAGACCACATCGACGGATTTTACAGGGAAAATCCTTTCGGTGTCCCTATATCAACAGGCGGCTGGGCCGGAAGCGGCTGGGCCGTTCACTTTGGTATTACAACTTATATTCTGCACAAGGCCTTTCCTGAAATTATCGGCCCGCAATACACTTTCAGAGGATTGAATTATATTCTCGGCTGTCATCCCGGTTCCAACATTTCATTTGTTTCGGGTGTCGGGACCCATTCGAAAAGAGTTGCTTATGGAAACAACCGGGCTGATTATTCTTTCATTGCCGGCGGCATCGTCCCGGGTGTCCTTATCATTAAGCCCGATTTCCCTGAGAACAAAGAAGATTGGCCTTTCTTATGGGGTGAAAATGAATACGTTATTGGTGGAGGTGCCGGTTATATATTTCTCGTAAACGCGGTAAACGATTTATTGAATGAAGGCGCACAAACAGGAGCAGGATTATGAAACACTCATTGACATCTAAATATAACTTTGCCGTTTTCTGTTTTCTGTCTTCTGTCTTCTGTCTTCTGACTTTTGTCTTCGCACAGCAAAACACGCCGCCTTCTCCAAACAGTCTCCCCTCCCCGGTGAAGCTAACCGCCGAACAGGACCATCAAAGGATGATGGCTCTTTTGCACATAACATCTTTAAGGCCGCCAAGAGACGGCATGAATCCCAAGTCTGCAAATTATGCCAATTACGATGAATCAAAAGCCAATCCCTACCCGCTCCTGCCGGACCCGCTGGTCTTGAAGAATGGACAGAAGGTCACGACGCCTGAAATCTGGTGGAATCAACGTCGTCCGGAAATTGTGGAGGACTTCGACCGGGAAATCTATGGCCGGGTCCCCGAAAACACCCCTAAGGTGAACTGGCAGGTAATCGGAACGACCGCCGAACCAGGCGGCGACATTCCGACTGTTACGAAGGAGCTCGTGGGCCACGTTGACAATTCCTCGTATCCGTTTATCACCGTTGACATCAAATTGACACTGACCACCCCCTCCGACGCGACTTCTCCGGTACCGGTAATAATGGAATTTGGATGGGGCGGATTTTGGGGTAACCGCCCGCAAAGAGCCGGCGGCGGACCCGATTGGAAGCAGCAAGTTCTGGCCAAAGGCTGGGGTTATGCCGTCATCATTCCCACCAGCATTCAGGCCGACAAAGGTGACGGCCTGACACAAGGCATCATCGGACTGTGCAACAAGGGACAGCCGCGCAAGGTGGATGACTGGGGTGCGTTGCGTGCCTGGGCATGGGGCGCCAGCCGCGCTCTGGATTATTTTGAGACTGACAAATCAG
>CAYSTP010000123.1:0-6532 GCA_964434085.1 uncultured Pirellulales bacterium | reverse complement strand
TACTGATTGTATATTGAAACACAGTCAGAATTCACATAAGGCGTTTCGACAATACTGCCTGTAAATTTCCTGTCATAATAAGCTGCGTTTTGCCTTCTGGCCTGCGACCACTTGTTAAGATGCGGTAGTTTTACTAAAAGAGCAGCAGCCTGAATTGGGTCGAGACGAAAATTACCGCCGACATACTTGTGATAGTATTTCGGCTCGCTGCCGTGGTTTCGCATGATAAAAAGCCGATGATAAAGCTCTTCGTCATTGGTCACAATCATTCCGCCATCACCGATTCCGCCGAGATTCTTGCTTGGAAAAAAGCTGAAACACCCCACTGTCCCGATACTACCAGCTTTCCTGCCTTTATAGATGCTTGTAATCGATTGCGCAGCATCTTCAATCACATACAGATTATGACGTTCAGCGATTTCAATTATCGGGTCCATATCAGCCATCTGGCCGAACAGATGCACCGGCACAATCGCCTTAGTTTTTTCGGTTACAGCAGCTTCGATTAATTCAGGATTTATATTAAAGCTCTTTGGGTCAATATCTACAAAGACCGGCCTGGCTCCCACTCTGGCAATGCATCCAACAGTTGCAAAAAAAGTAAAAGGGGTTGTTATAACTTCGTCGCCCGGCCCGATATCGAGACTCATCAGGGTATTCAGGATAGCATCTGTGCCGCTGGAAACCCCGACCGCAAATTTGCAGTCGCTGATTCGGGCGATTTTCTCCTCCAGTTCGGCGACCTTCGGTCCGCCAATACACCGCTGTGTTTCCAGAACCTCACTTACGGCAGCGAGAACTTCATCCTTGATGGTAGCGTATTGAGCTCTAAGGTCTAAAAGTGGTACCTGCATTGAATAATCCCTTATTTCAATCCTTTTTCGAAATCTCTGATGCCCTTTAGTTGCCTGTAAGACATTTTCCCTGTTCTCATACCTGCCGGTAACGAGGCTTCTTCGTCGAGGTCAAGGCATCTTAACACCCCGGGCTCAACTTCTTTATAGCGATAGCCGCTTTCGGCACAAACCATAATCCCGTCTTGGTCGGCGCTCTTGAGCGGGACACCATGCCGGCTAATCCATCCTTTTTGCCTCGCCGGTGAGCCCATCATCAGTGCATAATCCGGCACGTCCCTTGTCGCTACAGCACCTGCTGCAATAAAACAGTATCGACCCAGTTCAACACCACACAGGATAGTTGCATTTGCACCTATGGTGGCGCCGCGCTTTATAACAGTCTTTTCGTAAAGCTCGTGCCGAACTATTTCCGCGCGAGGGTTGGTGACATTTGTAAATACACAGCTTGGCCCTAAAAATACATCATCACCAATTATTGTGCCAGTGTAGAGGGATACATTGTTTTGTATTTTGACATTATTTCCTATTGTTACACCGCTGGCTATGTGCACGTTTTGGCCCAGAATGCAGTTTTCCCCGATTTTGGCATCGGCCATCACATGAGAGAAATGCCAAACCTTTGTCCCCTTGCCAATTTGGCATGGCTGGTCCACATAAGCTGACTCATGAACAAAATAGTTTTTCTGTTCAGCCATTAAAATTACTCAGGGGCCACCGCTTCACCGTTACTTTTGAGTGATTTCTGGCCCGCCTCGAGTATCCTGACAACTCTCAAGCCGTCCTTGCCGTCGCTGCGAACCGCTGTCCCATCAAGCACAGATTCGATAAAATGCTCGCACTCAAGAGCCAACGGTTCACCTCCCGGAATTTTCGGAATCACTATATCCCCGAACCGAAGCGAGATTACCTCCGAATAGCTGGTGCTGAAATCCTGTTTGATAGCCGCTGCTTTGTCATACACCCGCACCTTCTCGGTCGCCTCCATATCGTCGAAAGTAACCATCCTCTCCGAGCCAACCACGGTCATCTTTCTTATCTTGTGAGGGTCCATCCAGCTGCAGTGAATATGAGCAAGTTTGCCGTCGGCAAACTGGATGGTTGCGAAAACCACATCCTCAATGTCTTTTTGCAAAAAGCATTTGCCATTGGCGGCAACCGATATTGGCTCTGAATCAAACAAATGACAGATTAGAGATATATCGTGTGGTGCCAACGACCACCATGCATTCTCGCTTTGCCGTACAACTCCGAGATTGACTCTCTGGGTGTAAATATAGTAAGATTGACCTGTTTGTCCTTTGTCTATCATCTCCTTCACGTGAACAACCGCCGGATGATAGACAAGCAGATGCCCGACCATAAGCTTCAATTTGTTTTGTCTGGCGACATCAATCAGAGCCCTGGCATCGGCGCTACTGACGGTAATCGGCTTTTCAACAAACGTATGTTTGCCGGCTTCCAGAGATTTTCTGGCCATCTCAAAGTGCGTCTCAGCTTCTGTAGAAATCACGACTGCATCTACACTGTCGTCAGCCAAGACGTCTTCTACATTGGTTGTAATCTCAATATATGGAAAATTCTTCTTCTGAAGCTTCAGTGCCTCTTCCTTTAAATCACAGACATATTTCAATTTACACCTTCTGGCCGTGGCAAAATTACGAACCAAGTTCTTACCCCATTGCCCCGCACCGACAACAGCCACATTTAGACAATCATCACTCATCAAACTATCCTCGATGTCAGAAGCCTTTTATACCTTCTCCGAGTTCCCGCACGTGGTCGTCCGATTCAACCACTCGGTACAGCAAGCCCTGTTTTATGAACTCGTACTTTTCATCCAAGAACCCGGGCCTATAGCCCTTTCGGTCGGAAGTCACGTACAGTGGTCGTTCAGCCATGATTTTGGATATTGAGGTTGTATCAAATGTAGGTGCATTTTCGCTATGGTCATGGTCTGAGACAATCTTTACATCAGGCCGCAAACCTTTCACCTCCTGAACGTAGAGCATAGCATGAACATCTGTAGTGTAGGCATAGACCACGGCACCTTTCTCAACACCGCTCAAAGCTTCGGTGGCGAATCTCTCAGCCCCTTCATAACCTGTTTTCCAGGGCACAAGCCAATATGCATATTCATCTCGGTAAGGCCGTTGTCTGCGCTCAGCCAAAGGCTTGTAATACTTCCTTGCAATTTCAGGTGTTACAAAGTAACTACTGACCGGCAATAACGCCAGAAATAAAATCAAAATACCCAATTTCCAACCTCCGTATTTGGCTAACAGCCAGTCAGCTCCCAAGGCTATAAAGACAGCCCCAAGGCAATAGAATGGGAGAAAAAAAGCATGCCTATCAGGAACAGTGTAACGAAAGGCAAAAATAAAATACAATATTGTCATCGCCAAAATAATATTGGCAAACGCCACATTCGGCGATTTTTTGTAAAGCACCGTCAATCCGACAAAAAGAAGCAAAAAGTTCGGTGTCGGAAAATTCAGTGCTATAAACACAATGTTTTCAAGGAAAATCTTAGCAGAAAGGCTCGTATTCAAGACCGACCCTTGCCATCCAATGCCAAAAAGGGCCGATTCGATCGTGCCATTAATGTCACCGGTAACAACCATGTTCTTTACAATCAGGTACTCATACGGAGCTGCACCAGTAATCCAGAAAACCATAAAGAAAACTAAAACCTTTAACCCAATTCGTCTTTTAAACAGCAAAACTAAAAGATACAGGCTATAACAGGCAAGAGGAAAGACGCCCCAGAGGTGATTGGCAATCGACAAACCATTCAACAACCCCAGCAGGTACAAATACCCTGTACGTTTCGTCCTTACGTGTTGGAAAAGAACGAGCAATTCCGTAAATAACTGAGCCGCATAAAACGCGTAGGTTTCGGCGATAACAGCATTTTGCCAGAAGGTCCATGAAACAGCCAGCGTAACCGAGCCGATGATTGCCGGCCACAGCTTTCCCAGCCACAGACGCAAAAGTAAAAACAGATTTGCCACAGCTATCGCACCAAATACCGCTGAAAGCATGTTAACTCGCCAGGCCAGCTCACCGAAAGGAATCAACTTGGCTACCATACCAAACATTATATACAGCGGATGAGCAAGGGCGATGCCAAGGTTACCCTGTAGGTCATTGTGCCAAATCCGATACACAAAAAGCCCACTATCCTGCCACAGAACAGCCGGAGCACACGTAGCAGTATAAAGAACAAGCGAACAGAAAAGCACTAACAGATACTGTACAACTAACCTGTTAAACCAGGGATGTTTCGTCTTTTCCTGGACTTCCATTTGAAGAGGTTCTTCCTTAAGTGATGGTCTTGACTGAGGATTAATACACCATATAATTTAAACACAAAAGCGTATTCTTTCTAAAGGAAAGTATTTCATGGAACAAGAACCTCAAAACCGCGAAAACCCAAGCAGGCCGAATATACTGGCTACCACTCCGCCGACACAAAAAAGGTCGAACCGGCCATTGTTCGTGATTTTGGGGATTTTTGTCGCTTTAGTAATCACCGTTTTTCTAACTCAGAAAAAGGTGTCGATAAACTGGGTTACGAACTATGATGCCGCCGTTGAAATCGCAAGGCAGCAGAATAAGCCCATGTTGTTAGCTTTTTATAGGCCAAACGAACCGATGGTTACTGACACCTTCAATAATACATACAACGACCCTGCCGTGAAGCAGTTTGTCGAAGCCAATTTTGTACCCGTGCTTATAAACGTAGATGACCACTCTGATTTAGCCCGAAAGTTCAAGATAGATTATTATCCGACCCATTACGTCAAACACCCTGACAGCGACAAGCTCTTCGGTCCCCGCCTCGGTTGGGACCCTCCCGAGCTTTTTATAAAAGAAATGACCAAGCTGCTCAACCGTATGAATGAATCTATGCGATAGACGCCCGTTTGGTTTCACGACACTTATGCCTTCTGAACAGCACGAGTCTGCTTGTACCATTCGATGGTCGCTTTTAATCCTTCATCGAATGATGTCTGCGCTTCAAACCCGAACAATTCCCGTGCCTTAGAGGTATCCAGACAGCGACGGGGCTGACCGTCAGGTTTCGATGAGTCCCAGCGAATCTGGCCCTTAAAACCGGTCAGCGAAGCTATCTTCTCAACCAGCTCTTTGATAGTTATCTCAAAACCCGAACCGATATTCACTGCCTCCGGTCCGTTATAATGCTCGGTCGCCAGTAATATCCCTTCAGCCGCGTCAGAGGCGTAAATAAACTCTCGAGACGCCTTGCCCGTACCCCAGCACTCGATGTAATCAGCCCCGGATTCAATCGCATCAACACATTTCTTAATCAGAGCCGGTATCACGTGACTGCTCGCCGGGTCAAAATTATCGCGCGGCCCGTAAAGGTTAACAGGAAGAAGAAATATCGAATTGAAACCATATTCAGCTCTGTATGCCTGCGACTGAACCAGCAGCATCTTCTTCGCCAGGCCGTATGGCGCATTTGTCTCTTCAGGATAACCGTTCCAGATTTCCTCTTCTTTAAACGGAACCGGTGTAAACTTTGGATAGGCGCAGACAGTCCCTATCGCAACGAATTTCTCGATTCCTCTCAGCCTGGCCTGCTCAATTAACTGCACCCCCATCATAAGGTTCTCATAGAAAAACTTGCCTGGATGCTCACGATTGGCGCCGATACCCCCTACTATCGCCGCAAGGTGTATCACGATATCAGGCCGTGTGTCGTCGTACATTCTTTTTATGTCACCAGATTTAACAAGGTTGTATTTTTCTATCGTAGGTACGAGGATATTCTCGCAGCCTCTTCGTCTGAGTTTCTCGGTAACATAACCGCCCAAAAAACCTGCTCCGCCGGTGACACAAATACGCCTGGTTTTGAAAAAATCGCTCATTTCAATCCTTCGAGTTGTCTTTTACCAGTTTCTCTTCTTTGGCCAGCCTCATATCTGCATCGGTCATTATCTTAGCCAGTTCTTTAAATCCCACCTTCGTCTCCCACCCCAGTACTTTCCTGGCCTTACTTGCGTCGCCCTGAAGTACATCCACCTCGGTTGGCCTCAAATAACGCTCATCAATTTCGACATATTCATGCCAATCCATGTCAAGATAGCCAAACACCTCATCGAGAAATTCTCGAACCGAGTGCATCTGACCGGTTGCAATCACGTAATCGTCCGGCCTGTCCTGTTGAAGAATGAGCCACATCACCTCTACATAGTCTCCCGCAAAACCCCAGTCGCGTTTCGCGTCGAGATTACCTAAATAGAGCTTATCCTGCAGGCCGAGTTTGATTCTCGTAGCCGCCCGTGTAATTTTCCTGGTCACGAAGGTCTCGCCTCGCCGCGGCGATTCGTGATTGAATAGTATCCCATTGCACGCGAACAGCCCATAAGCCTCGCGATAGTTAACTGTCTGCCAATAGCTGTACACCTTAGCACAACCATAGGGACTGCGGGGGTAAAAAGGCGTCTTTTCGGTCTGAGGTGTCTCAACCACCTTGCCGTACATTTCACTGCTCGAAGCCTGATAGAACTTCGCTGGCTTATCCATCGCGCGAACCGCCTCAAGCAACCGAAGTGTCCCCACCGCGTCGGTGTTCGCGGTGTATATAGGCATATCAAAACTAACCCGCACATGGCTCTGTGCACCGAGGTTATAAACCTCGTCCGGCT
>CAYSTP010000122.1:0-6566 GCA_964434085.1 uncultured Pirellulales bacterium | reverse complement strand
GAGTCGACTGGCCACCAGTTCCAGTACCATAATACAAAAGCTGGAAATAAAAACCGTGGCGCTGGGAACTAAGATAGCAAGAAAACCGTGCTTTCTGTTCATATCGGTCCTTTCCGGAGCGGATAAAACAATAAGTATAGCAGAGTTGAGCGGAGCTAACAAGGGGCTTCAGTAGTCGAAATACGCTGTGCCCTCGGAATCCATCCCCTGCCGGTCGAGGCGGATTTCCTTTGTGGCTGGCTTGTAAATCCAGCCGGATGACCCGTCTGCCTCCGTGGGAAATGGCTCGTCGTCTGTGATTATTGTGACTGTGGCCCGGCCGTTAAAAGGGTTGGTCGGTATTGTAGAAAGATAATGCTCTATTTGTATTAATCTCCTGTAAAAAGCAAGTGGAATAGGCGTGCACGAACGGTCATTGAGAGGATAGCCCGGCGGTACACCATTATGCTGTACTGCATAGCGTTCGATGACACTTCGCAGCATCTGGATGTTCTCTTTGGCTGAAGCCTCTTTGGCCCTTTGCGTGTGGCCCTTGTATTCTGGGATTATTACAGCCGCGAGGATACCGAGAATGGCGACCACAATCAACACTTCCACCAATGTAAACGCGCGCGAAGCGCCCCGTCTTTTTTCGTGACGTCTGCTTTGTGTTCTGCCTTGCCTGTTCATAGAAGTTGCCGCGAAGGCGTATGAATACTCATCCAGTTTCCAATTATCGGCCATAATGACCGGCTACTTTCGTCACAAATTGGCGGCTTTATGGTAGCTGACTGGCGAAGTGCCCTTGGCAGGAATCCTTGATTCTGCCTGCCTAAGACGCGAAAAAAGCCCCACAAACCGACGGATTATGTCATATAACCCTTGACAAATCGGCTCGCAGCCCATAACATTGAACCAGGTGCGACTTTCCAAACACGGGCAAGGATACCATCTTATTGGGGGGCCATAAGATGAGAACTCGCTATGCACTTCTGGCAATTACCATCATTTTGTCCACTTTCTGTGGTGCGAGTCTGGCTGGACCAGTCGCTGAGGCCAACCTCGTAGCTTGGTGGAAGTTTGATGAAGGTACCGGCGGCATCGCCCACGATTCCGCTGGTGATAATAATGGTGTTATTTATGGACCTCAATGGACGGAGGGGGTGATAGGTACGGCATTAGAGTTTAACGGCACTGATGATTATGTGGACATTGGACCTGGTGTGCCGCCGACAGGACCCAAAACTATCTCGGCTTGGGTAAAGATTCCGCCTGTTGGGCAAGGCTCAGCGGATTCACTATATGACTTTTTCATCCTGGAAGGTCGTCAGGCAGGTAACGAAATTGCGGTTCTTTACTTCAATGACGGTGTAGAACTGAAATACTGGAACCAGGTTGCCGGAGGAATTGAGATTAAACACACGGTTGCTTTGGATGATGATGAGTGGCATTTTGTTGGCCTGACATATGACCTTGTTACGTGGACGCTTTATCTGGATGGATTTCCCGTTACTACAGGTACCGGAGATGACCATTCAGCTATAGTCAGCGGCGAAAGTATAGGCGGCGACACCGGTTCAATGTTTAGAGCTTGGTATGGCAAAATAGATGATGTTCGGATTTACGACAAGGCCCTTTCAGAGGACGAGGTAGAGTTGTTGTATCTGATGGGCAACTGACTTTGACTTGTGCATCCGGACCTACTTTTTGCCGACATACCGCGATACTCGGCAGTGGCTTTTCTGGCTGTCTTGCTCGCCGCCGTCGTCTTTAGACCCGCCAAATCCGATTCCGCCGACTAACAGATTTATTCGGCGCTCATCTAAATCACATTGCCGTTGCGTAGGTTTACTTGGATTAACAGTCTCGCCATCCGGCCGTGCATTCAGGAAAAAACTGTTGCAATTCGGGACCACCGCCCTTACTATTTGCCCGACAGGGGTTCACGCTATATGGTTGAGTCGGAAGGACATGGCGACAAAGGCATAGGCACCGCTGCCAATCGCACGGTAACCGATTACGTCGATTCGCTCAGCGAGCAGTGCCGCATGCTCGTCATCCTCAAGGCCCAGCTATACGGGGGCTCCTGGGAGCCGATGCTCGACGACCTGCGAAATCGTCTCGACGGCAAGCCGTATATCTTCAAGCTTGCCAATCGAATCCAGGACGACATCGAACGCATCGAGCAGATGATGCAATTCGAGACCGAGCATGGTATAGACCTGGCAGAGTATGTCCGGATGCCGTGAGCCGACCCTGACGTTGCCGGCATGTTGTACCGGACCTTGGAGATTCTATTTGAGGGCCTTTACTGATGAACAAAAACTTCTGCTGTGCAGCCGTATTATTATCTTTTCTGTTTGGTGCTATTTTGATTCAGGGCTGTGCCACAGACAAACGCACACCGCCCGCACCGCCCGAAACCGGACCGCTGGCAAGCGAGCTTTTAGTGTCCCCCCAGTCTCTGCGGCAGGCCGACCTTGAAATTGCCTGGTCGTATGTCGTGCCCATGCAGCCGTCGGAACGGCTCAAGAGTTTCAGTATTCTCGATGACCGCCTCTATGCCGTCTCAGGCCGAAACTATCTCGTGAGCCTGGACAGGAAAAAAACCGAGCCGATATACTCGTGGCAGTTGGCCCCTGCGGCCGCTACCTTTTGCGGCCTGAAGAATTATGACGGACAGATTTACTCCATAGTTGGTGCGGATTTGGTTGCACTTGACCGGCGGGACGGTACCGAGTTGATGAGGAACCCTGTAGGTTTCGGGTCGGTATGCCCGCCTGCTCGCAATAACTACTTTTACTACGTACCGGGTACGGACCGCCGGGTTCACGTGATGCGTTCTGCCGATATGGTGCCTGTCTTTGAGGTGTCGGCAAACGACGATAGCGATATTACCTGTATCACGGCCGAAGATGATTTTGTTGTTTTTGCCACCGGTGCTGGGACGCTTGCCGCTATGCTGCCGGACAAACCCGTCCGGCTCTGGCAATTCGAAGCCGCCGCGGGAATCAACGCTCCGGTCTCTTACGACGGCCGTCAGTTTATCTTTTCCAGCAGGGACACTTATGTTTATGTGATAGACCGTTCGAGAGGCGAGCTTCTCTGGAAGTATCTGACGCCTGCAATTCTGACGGATGCGCCCAAAGTTACCCAACGGTACGTCTATCAGTATATCAGGGGGCATGGACTTCTGGCGATTAATAGAGCGGACGGTGCTCTTGCCTGGCGGCTCGCTGAAGGAATTGACCTGTTGGCTGAGGACGGACGAAAGGTGTATATTATGGCCGGGCAAGGCAAACTCGTTGTGATGGACAACAAGAATCTAAAGAAACTTTACGAGGTCGAAGTGCCCGGCGTCACAAAATGGGCCACGAATACCGTCGATGCAATGATTTACCTGGCCGACGATGCAGGAAGAATCGCCTGTATAAAACCAATCGAGTATTGACTTCTCTATGAACTCGCCTGCCCCTGCAGGTAGTAAGCAGGGGGTGACCTCTGTGGCTATAATAATTTATCTGCTCTGTGGCTTAAAAGTAAGGGATTGAAATGGATGTCAAGGTAAGGACGGCTCTGGTAAGTGTATCCGACAAGACTGCTGTGGTTGATTTTGCAAAAAAACTTTCTGCAATGGGGGTCAAAATCATCAGCACCGGCGGCACCGCCAAAAAGCTGCACGAAGCCGGTATCGAAGTAGTGGCAATAGATTCGGTCACCGGTTTTCCCGAGATGATGGACGGCCGCGTTAAGACCCTCCACCCGAAAATCCACGGCGCCTTGCTGGGCCTGCGGGATAAAGACGACCACCTCGCCGCAATGAAACAGCACGGCATCGAGCCGATAGATTTGGTCTGCGTCAATCTCTATCCATTCGAGCAGACAATCGCTAAAGACGATTGCACGCTCGAAGATGCCATCGAGAATATCGACATCGGCGGACCGAGCATGCTCCGCTCCGCTGCCAAAAATCATAAGTTCGTCGCCGTCGTTACCAGCCCGGCGCAGTACGACCGCGTCATAGAAGAAATGCAAAACAACGACGGCGCCGTCACTCTTGCCCTTCGCAGCGACCTGGCCCGCGAGGCCTTCAGCCTGACAGCGTCCTATGACGCCGCCATCTCGAACTATCTCAACCGGCGAGCTTCAGTGGAATTTCCCCAGAAGTTGTCGATAGCAGTCACAAAACAAATGCCCTTGCGATACGGTGAGAACCCGCACCAGTCCGCCGCTTACTATAAACGCTCTGGCTGTGTAGAAACCTCCGTCAGCAGCGGCAAACTGCTCAAAGGCGGAAAGGCCATAAGCTTCAATAACCTGATGGACGCCAACGCCGCGTTCGAGCTGGTCAAGGAATTCGACGAGCCTGCCGCCGTAGTCGTAAAGCATCTCAATCCCTGCGGCTGTGCTATTGATAACGACATCTGCGAGGCATACCGCAAGGCCTACGAAGGCGACGTCATAAGCGCATTCGGCGGAATTATCGCCGTCAACCGCAAAGTTGACGAAAAGCTCGCACAGACGATTATGGAATCATACGCCCGCTTCGGCAAGACCCGCGGTGCAGGCGGTTTCTTCGCCGAGGTCATTATCGCTCCGGCCTTCGACAAGCCCGCCGTCGAGATTATCCGCACACTAAAAAGCTGGGGCCAGAACGTCCGCCTCGTCGAGACAGGCCAAATCGACAAATCCAAAATCGACTCCGTCGAGTACGACGTCCGCTGCGTCGTGGGCGGAATACTCCTGCAGAAACGCGACCTCGTCGGCTGGGAGCCGGATTTGCTCACCTACCCGACGAAGAAGCGCCCGACCGCCGAACAGCTCGAAGATTTGCGTATAGCCTGGCTCGCCGCCAAGCACACAAAGAGCAATACAATCGTCCTGGCCAAGAACAGAAGAATCATCGGCGTCGGCGCAGGCCAGATGAATCGCCTCGAATCAGGCCTGATTGCCTTTAAGAACGCCGGCGACGAGACACAGGGCTGCGCAATGGCTTCGGACGCCTTTTTCCCGTTCCCTGATAACGTCGATAACGCCGCCAAAGCCGGCGTCGCAGCAATAGCCCAGCCGGGCGGCTCGAAAAAGGACCCTGACGTAATCGCCGCCGCTGATAAGTATGGTATAGCTATGGTCTTTACCGGCAAACGACACTTTAGACACTAATACTTGATTCTGGATTCTGGATACTCGATACTCGAAAGTCGAAGCGCGGTACGCAGCCGTATGGGTTCGCTGTCTTTCATCCAGTATCAAGCATCAAGGATCGGCTGCACCGCGGACAGAAATGACCGATTAACCAGCAAATGATAGAAAATATAGAAAGCATCCTGCATGTAGTTACCTTCATCGCCGTAGGCGGCCTGGTAGCTATTGTTTTCTTTTTTGTTTTTGCCCAAATCATCACCGGCTCAAAGAGCATCCACAAACAACTCGACAGACTAATCAAACTCAACGAGGAAATCATAAAACTGCTGAAAGACTTGGGTCCCCACAATAAAGACTTCGACCTCTAGGGCAAGGGGTTCTTGTTTCATCCCCTCCACCGAGCATCAAGAATCAAGTATCGAGCATCGAGAACGGTTAGCCCCATTGCTTGCGACGGGGGATTTTTCTTCTGAAAGATTTGAATTCCCGCCACATTCATCAATTGATCTGCTCTTCCCTTTTTAGAACTCTTTGGAGTTCATAGAAAGATTGCTCGATTTTGTCGCCGGTAAACGCTATATACTGGAGACCAGCAACATTCGTGAACTCCTCGATTCCATCTTGAACGAGAAGAATGGCTTTCTTAAACCCCAGACGACCTTGGAACAAACCTGCCTCATGGATGACATTTTGTCGGGCACGACTCAATCCATTAGAGGTCTTATCTTCTGCTGTCAGAACAAGGATTGCAAATGTGGCTTGCTCAAGCATCTTTTCCAAAACTGGGACTATAGACTCACCAGCACGAGTTTCCGATTCATAGGTTACAGTTGCAAGGCCAAGTTCATCTTGAAGGAAAATCTTCAGGCTGGCCCACACTTTGCTTCTGCCGTGTCCAATAAAGACACATGGTACTTGCTTTACTTGGGATTTAGTTCGCCATGTTGTTAGTGGTTTTAACGCCGGTGTGGGTAAAAGGTCGCGGAAATCATTTTCGCTGAGTTTTGCAAGTTTGTCAACCAATTCATTAATATCACGAACGGTTGCATCCGTGTCGTCCGTTTGACGAGGTGGAATATATAACCCATCACCAGAAGGTCTCCATTTGCTATAGAATTCTTCAATCTTGCGAGCGAGTAGCTGAAGTTCCGATTGAGACAGGTCCGGCGCAGGATTGTTGACAATCTCTTTCAAGCGGCTGACATAATGAATTATTGATGCGAAAAACTTATGATCTTGCTCGACCGCAGTCGTAAGAGCAAGAACATGAACTCGAAGTTGAGATAGTTCGTTCATTCCTTTACTCCACTCAACTGGAAAGCAATTTTTGACTTCCAAAGCACGATTCCCTTCCGGCCTTAAACCGGCATTATATCGCTAAACAGATAAAAAATACAACCTTTTCCGCCACCAAAATTAGTCGTCAGTCGTTAGTCTATAGT
>CAYSTP010000121.1:0-6707 GCA_964434085.1 uncultured Pirellulales bacterium | reverse complement strand
TTTCCTGCCGATGTCGTCAGGCCCGTCGGCGCCGCCGGAGGCGTTATATCGAAGGTCGTGACAGACTCTTCGTTCGAGTATCCGGACTCATGTGAGAATATGTCGACCGCTGTGACGACGTAGTAGTAATTCGTATCGGCTATAACGGTGTCATCGGTATAATTTGAATCACTCAAAAGCGTACTGTTTATCTGGCTGTAGTCGTCGCCCTGGGTCGTCGAGCGATATACATTATATCCGCCCAAATCGGCTTCGTTGTTGTCGTTCCAGTCGAGCAGAACCATTTCGCCCACAGCCGTCGCCTCAAGGCCCGTCGGTGCCGTCGGAGGCTCGGTGTCGTTAATGAGGCGCAACGAGGGGTCGCCAAAGATGTGCCAGGTATTGAATGTTGCCGGGCCGCTGCCCCATGTTAAAATGTTGCCGGGGTAGTCGTCCATCATCGAGCAGGCGCCGGCATAGCAGTAAGTACCAAAGCAGTTATAGGTTTCGGCTACATATAACAAATTGAACTCGTCCTGCCCCTCCATCGGCGGCGACCAGGGTTGGGTGATGCTCGATGCGTAAATGCCAATCGCTCCAGTGGGCTCAGAACCGTTGGTCGCGCGGAGCCAGGCTTCCGCGAAGCACGTATACCCGTTGAACTGACCGTTGAGACACGCCACATCGGAAATGAACGGCAGCATGTTGTCATTCGTCAGGGCGTTAATGTGGGTGTTGTTGAAGTCGCTGGTGCTCCAACTGGTAGTGCTGCCGTGACCACAGTAGTTGATGATGCCGCGCCCGGCGTTGAGCGCGTTCGTGACCTCAGTGGCGGTCGCACCCGGATCGTATGTCTGGTCGACAGTAGTGTAGCCGTAGGCCAGCAGGTCGAGGCGCACGTTGTCCATATGTTCTCTGTCAGATTCGCCATCGTCTCCACAACAGCCGCTCGATGCTATACCGGTGCCACGCCAGAACCAGTCCTGCTGCGTAGCCGGCATATTTTCATACTCGATGGTCCGCTGGACCTGAGTATCTACGTCAGCTGCGCTCTCGGCGGAGAAACGGCCAACTATGAGGTCCGGGTAGTTGTCGTCACCGTCCACCAGCGAGTAATCCGGATCGATTGCGCTATATGGAAACTCAGTAAAGCCGTCGTCATAATACTGGGTAGGTGTTGCCACTTGGGTATAGTCACCGACGAGCAGCACAAACGCCAGATTGTGAGAATCATAGAAATAGAAGTTCTGTATGTAATTCTTGATGGACGTAGCATTGTTGCCAATCGTAGAGACATTGACGACCGTGGTGCTAATCCCGATACTATCTTTGTGCGTCTTCAGGGGCTGGACGTTCGCATCCCACGCATCGTGAACGATGATAAGCATCTCACCTTCTTCATCCAGGGGTGCGTAGCGCTTGTCTAAGTCGTAGTTGATAAAATGCGAGCTATAGAGCTGATGGAACGCGTGGTTGAGCTTGCGCGGCTTTCGGTGTAGGACGTTGACGTTGCCTGGACCGATAGCGACCACTTCGATTGTCATATCGGTGTAAACACGCAGCACACGCCCGACAGGGTTATACTGGAAGGGATTGGCCGTAACAACGATGCCACGGTGGTCGCGCATAATGTATGGCTCCCGCAGCACAGCTAATGGTCCAGGATAGAACGCATCCGTCTCGTACGCCTTGCCGAAGGTGTACGGCACGTCAGCGGGATTCACCGAACGGGGGATGTAACCCTTGGACGGCGCGATGTCGATGTTCTCTATCTCATAGTAGGAGCTATCGAGAACACGTACCGCCATACGAGCATCGTCAGGAATAATTATGCTGCGTGAGACATCCGGCAAAGCCGGTGCACCGACATCCTTCTTCAGACTTTCACCTGCCAAGTAAATCTGGCTGAAGGTTTGACCATTGATGCCAATCGAGCGAGACCTGAAGTCTCCAAATTCGTAATGGATTGTAATCTTGTTGCCGGGGTCCTGTTGCAGGTTGATGGTGATGCTTTCGTCACCACGTGCTGAACTAATGGTTAGAGTTATGACGCTCATGAAAACGAGCGTCAAAAGTCCGGCTGGTAATCGAGGTTTTCTACTGTCCATTGATGACAGACCATTCGCACTATTAATAATAATTATTTCCTTTTTTGCGTTAGCCAATACTCTCATCATAGTACCTACTCCTTGATACATGGTAACCGGCAACCATCTCCTTTTTACCTTAGGCTACTTCTTTATCAACCTCTTTGGTCCTCTGCTGTGCAAATTAAGGCAGCTCTGGGGAGAGTTCTTGTTTGACTGTTGTATTGCGACTTGCCCGACCCATTAGTTTCATCACCTTTGTTCTCACGGGTCCAATACAATCAAAACCACTCGGATTATCTTGAACCAAATGGTATATAGTCCATCGGAATTCGTCAAGAAATTTTTGCCGGCCCCAAGAGGCGGTTATCTCGAAGTCATCCCAAAACCCCTAAAAAAGCCATTTATGGCACTGAGAATGCCGAAAACGAGGGTTTTGGGATAGGTTCTCTATAGCAATAACCATTACCATAAAATGGTAGCCGATGTCGCGGACCGTTTCTATGTGCTCGACGTAATGACCCAGCTTTCGGCGCAGGACAATATACCTGCCTGTGGTCAAAGCTCAACGGTCTCGGTGAGGTGACGTTCGATAATGTTTCTGACCTTGATACGTCAGCTTCTTTTGGACTGAGGGGCAATTATACACTCAGGCCCTCGGCGTAACAGTAAATATAATCTGTGGAAATGGCGTGTAAAAAGACAGGTAAACGTCACCTATTTAAAAAAATACGAATGAAAATCCGAAACTTCTATTTGCGAAGCTCAGGGATATCCGGCTCGACGTGAACGGTGATATTAACGGGTCGTGAAAGCTCCCTGTGGAGCGTCAGCTCCAGTTGCTCGGCAATATTATGGGCGTCCACGACACTCAGCCCGACATCGACGAGGATGTGCAGGTCGAGGAATATCTCACGGGCCACGGTTCGTGTTCGCAGTTTGTGCCACTGACGTATCTGGGGATTCGAGTTTATTATGGACTTGATATGCTCAATAGTCTCTGCGTCAACGGCCCGCTCGGCAAGCTCTCCGAAGCACTGTGACAGTATCTGCACAGCCACAATCAAAATCGTGACACCGACCGCAATTGCAGCGAGGTGGTCGCCGTAACCGTAGCCGAATTCCATCACGATAAATCCTATGACGACGGCCACGGAGCTAAGGGCGTCGCTGCGGTGGTGCCAGGCATTTGCATAAAGCGCTGCACTGTGGTATTTAACCGCCACGGATTTTGTTATCTGGAACAGCCATTCCTTCGCTATGATTGACACGACAGCCGCGATGAGGACCGTAAAATGCGGCCTGATATTATCCTGCCTGGTTATACCTCGTGCAGCGTAGTAAATCATACCCGCGCCGACTGCCAACAGACACAGCGATATAAAAAGCGCGGCGAAGGTCTCAGCCCTGCCGTGGCCGTAGGGGTGCGACTGGTCCGGCTTTTTAGAGCCCAGGCGGACACCAAGTATAACACCCAGGTCGGTCACCATGTCGGAAAGAGAGTGAATACCGTCAGCGACTAATGATACCGACCCCGCGGCAACTCCAACGGCTATCTTGACGAAAAAAAGAACGACGTTGGCCGCCAGTGCGAGGACGGTCACTGACTGCATTTTCGAAGCAGCCTGGGTTTGCTCTTTTTTTTCCATCCGTGAATTCAGGTCACATAGCTGCGTATTTGGGCCATCTCGTCCAAGTATTTATCGGCGGCGGCTTTATTCTTCGCTTCGACAAAAACCCTGACTACAGGCTCGGTATTACTGGACCGCAGCGAAATCCAGCCGTCTTCAAAATCGAGCCTGCAGCCGTCGGTCATATCGACTTTTGCATCCGGGAAACGGTCCCTGGCGGCTTCAATCATTTTTGCAGCGAGCGCACCGTCTGCGGTGAATTTATCCTTTCTCATAACGTATGCCGGTATTTCAGAAACGAGCCGGCTTACCGTTTTGCCCGTCTCGGCCATAAGCTCGAGTACAACAGCTATTGCAACGAGGCTGTCTCTTGTAGTTCCAACTCGCAAATCTATCACGCCCCCGTTTCCCTCACCGCCGATGATACAGTTATTTTTGAGCATTGCACCAGCCACGTTGGCCTCCCCTACCGCCGTTCTAATGACTTTGCTGTTGGCTGCATTTGCAATATCGTCTATCATTCTCGAGGTTGCCAGGTTGGCTGCAGCGTTACCGGCCTGTTTGCTGAAAACATACTTAGCCGCCAGAGCGAGTGTATATTCTTCACCGATGTATTTCCCGTTTTCATCAACGATAGCCAATCTGTCGGCGTCGGGGTCCTGGGCGAAGCCTATATCGACCTTCTTTGCTTTTACAATCTCGCACAGGGCCGTCAGGTTTTCAGCCGTCGGCTCCGGTGTATGCTCAAATATCCCGTTTGGGTCATCGTTGATTGCGATAGTCTGACAGCCAAGCTCGGCGAGGAGCTTCTTTGTAACTGGTCCACCGGCGCCGTTTACACTATCCAGAACGACCTTGTATTTTTTGGATGCTATAAGTTTTCTATCAACGATTTGCAGAACCTTGTCTATATGCACATTGTACGCCTGTGTATTCAGGCCAACCGAGCCGCGGTCCTTCGCTTCGAGTAAATCGAACTGTTGGCGAGCGTAAATTTCCCGTATTTGAGCAGCCTGTTCGGAAGGCGGGGTCATGCCGTTAGCCAGAAACAGCTTGATGCCGTTATACTCAATAGGGTTGTGCGACGCTGTAATCATTACACCGCCGGCGCAGGCAAGAACTCTGGTCATAATCGAGGCCGTGGGCGTCGTTACCAAGCCGACGTCAATAACATCTATTCCGACAGAGGTCAATCCCGCCGATACGGCGGAAGCGAGCATGGGTCCGCTTCTTCGCGAATCCCTGCCGAGGCATACGGTCAACTTGGCGCCGGCTGCTCCGGCGCCGCGTTTCAGAAAAGTGCCGAAGGCGCCGCCGTATGCGGCTGCGATTGGCGCGGTCAGGTTTCGACCGACGATTCCTCTCATCCCGCTGATGCTGATAATCAATTCATCCGCCATCAGGTGTCCCCTGGATATCCGAGCATCACAGCGTGTTACAGTCAGTCCAGCTTACAGACGTAGAGCTCATTTACAAAATCAAGGCTGCTCAGTTCTTCAATCGTTTCCGGGTATGGCTCTTTATCAAGACTGACGGCCAGAATCGCCTTTTGCTCTTCGAGCTTTTGGCCGACACCCATCGTACAGATATTTATTTGATGCTTGCCGCAGACCGTACCAACCGAACCTATAACGCCCGGCTTATCATCGTTGAAGATAACCAGCACCGAGCCGGCCGGCGTCATTTCGACGTTGAAACCATCTATTTTGATGATTCGAAGCAGCCTTTCACCGAATACCGAGCCGGTTACGGTTCGTGTTACCTTATCTGTAATGACCTTGGCGCTGAAACTCGACGCCACATCCCTTGACTCGGGGTTTTTGGTTTCGTCAATACTGACGCCGCGTTCTCTGGCGAGGACGGGAGCATTCACCATATTCAGTGGAATATCGAAGTGTTTCTGCAGCAGACCGACAATAAAATTGAGAGTTATACCTTCTACGGCAGCTTCAGCGATAGTGCCTCGATACTGAACGCCGACCTTCTTGATTTTACCGGGTGCTATGGTGCTGAGCAATACGCCGATTCTTTTGGCCAATTCCGAGTAACGGCTGACAATCGGCGGCATAGCTGCTGTGACGGAAGGGGCATTAAGGGCGTTTTTAATCGGTCCGCCTTTAATCGCATCGAGCAGAATTTGTGCCGCCTCGACGGCAACTTCAATTTGAGCCTCCTCGGTACTGGCGCCCAGATGCGGCGTTACAACACAGTTTTCAAACTTGTCAAAGCGGCTGTCCTCCGGCGGCTCCTTCGGGAAAACATCGAGGGCCGCTCCGGCAATCCGTTTTTCCTCCAGCGCCTTATAGAGCGCGTCCTCGTTGATTATCCCGCCGCGGGCGCAGTTGATGAGCCGGACGGTCGGTTTCATCATGTTTATCTGCTCATCGCTTATCATGTTGAGCGTCTGCTCGTTCCTCGGAACATGTACGGTGATATAATCCGACCGGCTGAATATACGATTCAGGTCATCAGTAACCTCGATGCCAAGTTTGTCGGCGTCAGCGGGCGCCGCCAGAGGGTCATAACCGAGGACCTTCATATCGAAACCTGTGGCCATCTTCGCAACCGCCATACCGATACGGCCGAGCCCGATTACTCCCAGCACCTTGTTGTTTAACTGATTGCCCATATACTTTTTTCTGTCCCATGCGCCGCTTTTGAGACTCACACAGGCCGGCACGACGTTGCGGCTCATCGCCAGCATCAGGGCCACGGTGTGCTCGGCGGCGCTTAGAGTATTGCCGCCCGGCGTATTCATAACCAGAACACCGCGGCGGGTTGCTTCCGGTACGTCGATATTGTCAACACCAACGCCGGCCCTGGCGATACCTTTGAGTTTGCCGGGATTCGAGAGCACTTTGGCGGTTACCTTGGTGCCGCTTCGAACAATAAGCCCGTCATATTCGCCGATGATACCTGCAAGCTCATCTTCGCTTATTCCTGTCTTGACAACGGCCTCGGCCCCCTCGGCGGCGTTGATTAAGTCAATTCCTTCCTTTGCAAGTTTGTC
>CAYSTP010000120.1:0-6709 GCA_964434085.1 uncultured Pirellulales bacterium | reverse complement strand
GACACGATGGAGACGTGGTCGCAGTTGTGCTTAGACGGTCTGTCACAAATGGTTAAATAATTCACCGCGGAGAACGCAGAGGAATTTATAATCTATTATTTGCCAACGACGAACGACTGATTTTATCCGCGGATTAACGCGGATTAAAATAGAGAAAAATTAACCACGAATGGACACAAATTATTTTTAGACGCGGATTTTTATCCGCCGTAGTCTTGACGAAGGCGGAAACACGGATTAACACTGATTTTGAGTTTTTGGTAATAAGAGAGGAAGCGAGAATGAGCGAAGGGGAAGAAAAGGTGAAAATAGGTGGCTACCCCTAATTATTAATTACTCTAATTATTTAAGAAAAGGGCAAGATATCGAGTATCTCACCAATTTTTTTCTGAACTTGTTTTAAAACAGGGCTGGGTAGTTTTCCCAGTCGTCTGTCTATGCGAGATTTTGAATAGGCGAAGATAGCAGCGCATTTAATAACCGAACTTTTTGCCAGATCGGTCTCAGAAAAGCCGGGATCTGTGACTAATATAGGAATTTCAAAATGAAGACGTCTTGTTAAGTTGGATGATACGGCAACTAGGATTACATCGAGGGAGCTTGAGTTAAATTCTTTCGAAGACAACACAATAGCAGGCCTGCGTTTTTTACCAGAATAGTCCGAATAAGAAACAGGCACCAATACTATATCTCCTGGCGCCAGTTCACTTGTCATAACGGTTGACCATCATCTGAAGTGTAGACATCTTCGTTTGGATCGTTCCAGAAGTCTAAAATTCCGCTCTCGCGACAACATTCAAAAGGGTTGAGTTCAACCTGAGGAGTCTCAAGTGCCTTAACAGAGCTTGTGCTTGAATCATTTATTTGTATAAAATAACCAGTGGGATCTGCGTTATTGACGCAAATAGCAGAAAATTGGCCATACACAATAGGCGCCGTAAATATTGAGTCGAATTGTGGCGTTAAGGTTTTAGTTATCATACTTTATTCTCCTCCTGTGCCGCAGTTCAAAAACTTATACAAGTCGTTTTCATTAAACTGCTGTGATGCGAATATTATCGAAGTAATATGTTCGGGTTTGAGGTCTTGAGACATATCACGATTGTTGAAGTCCACAATTACTTTTAGACCATGCCCTGCAATTTGTGGAACATTCGGAAGCTCGGGTTTATGTTCAACTTTATGAACAGCCTCAAGCTGTATTATCCTGTTGTAGTCGTCGTTTGGTCGATTTAGCCTAATGTTTAGCTCCCCGTTTGGTGGAACAGTTAGCTTTGTGAAGCGGCTTGCAAGAAAGTGGATGCTTTCAATTTGATCGAGATTGAAAATGTACTCGTTAACCTGTCCTACTCTAATGATAGTCTTGTGACCGAAACGTCTACGGAAATGTCGTAGGCAGTTAGAAACCATGTCTTCTGTTCTACCTAGGTTTGTATCCTCTTGGAATATAGTGATCCGTCGAGGAAGTATAAATACTATACCACGGGGGCTGAGTACTAGTGTCGCAATATCTATTTCGCCCTTACCGGGAAATATGAACTTCTTTCGAATACTAAATTCAGTCGGAGATTGAACGGTGCTCTCAAAAAGATTTGGATGATTTTCCACCAAATCATTAGCGAACTCTATTAAGTGGGTGCGCTCAAGCTTACACTCTATAGTAGGACGAACATCGATACCAATTTTTTCTACATGGTCGTCAATACGTGCGGAGCTAAACTGAAAATCAGTCATAATAATAATCCCGGCTATTGGTAAAAGATGTCCGAGTTTTACAATATTTCACAAGACGCTTTCCATGATAACACTAACAATAACCCAACCCTATATTGTATCATATTCGACAATTTAGTCAACTATCCTTAACTTTATTTGTACGCAGTATGGATGGGTGTGTTGATTTTTTGGATTAGGGCTGGGAGTTGGGATAGGTTTTCGATTTTGTGAGCGGCGGGGGGCAGGCGTTTTGCGTGGTTGGTGTAGGCCTGTTTCAATACGGCGGTCATACCGAGCTTCAAAGCGGGGCGGATGTCAGCGTTGATTCGGTCGCCGACAAACATAATATTCTGCGCAGGCAAACCGATTTTTTCGACGGCGGCCGAGAAGATTCGCCTGCTGGGCTTGCGGAAACGGAACTGGTACGAATACAGCCGAATATCAAAGAAATCGAGTATCCCGAATTGAGTAAGGTGCCTTTCGAGGGCACTGCCGTTAATAAAGGTGTTGGAAAGTATCGCGAGCCCGAGATTCATATCTTTTAGTCTGACGAGTGTGTCCTTTATATCCGGTTCAACTGTCGCGCATTTACTGAGCGGCTCGTACCACAGCCAGACAAGTTCATCCCATTGCTGTTCGCTGAGCCGGACACCTTTAGGCTGATTGACTTTTTTGAGTACTTCGCGGGCGTCGAAGTCGTTGGCGGTCAGTATTGAGAGCCAGTACCGCCATCGAATTGCACCGAGGTTTCTTCGGCAATATGGTTTGAAATCGCCGACGGGCTGGGAAAGACCTTTCAAATAATCGTATGTAAGTTTTGCGCCGGACCTGAAGAGTTTGACGATATCGACCGGGCCGAAGTTGAGCAGCGTCTCGCCGAGGTCGAAACAAACGGCTTTAACTTTCGTACTGCGTACCGCGTTCCCCGTCAGGGGCCCCAAGGGCTGTGTACTGCGTGAATCGCTTGCCGTTTTGTTTGCGGAAGCCTGGTTCATTTCTATATGCTGAACGCTGTACCCTATTTTTTTGGCGGCAGTTCGGTGCCGAAGATTTCCTGCACCCATGCGAACATCTCATCATCGCTTATGGCTGAGACGCGGTCGGCGGAGTACTCATCATCGACACGGGCCTTGATAGCCTGGACCCTCGGGTCGTGCTTGGCGATGGTAATCTGATAACGTGATTCGAGCCAGTGCTTGATTCCCGCGGCGCCGGCCTTGTCGGTGATAGCGACGCCGACGGGCCGGTCGAGCAGCTTTTCGGTGTCGAAGCAGTTATAGATTTCCTCGTTTTTCAACAGGCCGTCGGCGTGAATACCGGCGCGGGTGACATTGAAGTCTGCGCCGACGAGCGGGTAATTTGCCGGGATTCTGAAGTGAAGCTCTTTCTGTGCGTACTCGGCCAGCTCCGTAATTGCGGAGTAGTTGACGCCTTCGGTTAGTCCCATCAGTTGCGCGTGCTCGACGACCATCGCTTCGAGCGGCGGATTGCCCGTGCGCTCGCCGAAACCGAAGATGGCGCAGTTGACGGCGCAGCAGCCGTGCAGCCATGCGGCGGCGCCGTTGACCTGCACCTTGTGCAGGTCGTTGTGACCGTGCCATTCGAGCTGCTCGGATGGCACACCCACTTTTCGCAGGGCGGCGACGAGTTTGGGAACACTCCTGGGCAGCTCAGCGCTGGACCAGGGGACACCAAATCCGAGCGTATCGCACAGACGAATCTTGACCGGCATTTTGTACTGGTCGGCCAGTTTCAATAGCTGCTCGGCAAAAGGCATTACAAATCCTTCGCAGTCGGCACGGGTGATGTCTTCAAGGTGACATCGGGGAATAACTCCGTGGTCCATTGCGGCCTTTGCGATGTCCAGATATGCGGCAAGGGCCTGGCTGCGTGTTCGCCGCAGCTTCAGGAAAATGTGATAGTCGCTGGCGCTGGTGAGAATTCCGGTCTCAGCCAGTCCCATTTTGGTAACGAGCTTGAAGTCTTCGGCGACGGCACGAATCCAGCCTGTGATTTCGGGATATTTGTAGTTTCGTTCTTTGCACAGCTCGACGGCCTTTCGGTCCCGCTCGGAATAGAGAAAGAATTCGCACTGGCGAATCAGGCCGGTGTCACCGTCGATTTTGTGCATCAGGTCGAATATGTGCAGTACCTGTTCGGGAGTATACGGCGGTCTGGCCTGCTGGCCGTCACGGAATGTAGTATCCGTAATCCATACCTTCGGCGGCAGGTCGAACTCGATGCCTTGTGAGTCGAAACTAACGCGGGGGAACTGTGTATAAGGAAAAGTCTTGCGATAAAGGACCGGCTCGCGAACGTCAACAAGGTTATATTTGTTCTCTGCCATACATATCTCCACTATTTTCCCGGGCGACAGTACATTTGTCGCCGCCGGTGTCAGTTCATTTGGTGGCCGAGGTGGGATTCGAACCCACACGCCCAATTGGACAGGGGATTTTAAGTCCCCAGCGTCTGCCATTCCGCCACTCGGCCCGAACCCTGCATTCTAACGGATTAGGGCTTTTCCTGCAAATGGATTCATAAGTGAACTTGTCGGTTCAGGAGACGAAGATAATCGGTTGGTTATTTGTGCAGGGAAGAAATTGATAATATCTACGAGCCACGTAGGAATGGTTTTTTATGAGCGTCGCCGGGACAAGATTGATATTAAGGGCTTAAAGAGGTCGTAGAGTCGCCTGGTAAATTGGCGCAGGCGGATTCTTCGAGCGAGCCGTCTTAAGTATTCGGCGTCAGCGGCGGACAGTTTAGCTTTTTCGATGGTCCGCTGGGTCTCATCGAGTCTGCCCATGCTGTAATAGGTAACAGCCAGGTCACGAGCCGCCTGGCTGTTGTCACTATTGATGTCGAGGGCGTGGAGGAAAAACTCGGCGGCGTCTTCGTATTTTTGGCGCAGGGCACAACACAGACCCAGATAGTAATGAGCTGCGGCACTTGTGAAGTCGAAGTCGGTTGCGCGCAGCAGGCATTGTCCCGCTTCGTCAATTCGGTTTATCTTAAGGAAGGTCGAGGCCATTGCAACCAGCACCTCGGCGTTTTCAGGGCCCAGTCGCATCTCCGAAGCCAGGTATGACCTGGCCCTTTCAGGTTCATCCTTTTTTAAGGCACATTGGGCCAATCTGAATCTCGGACCGAGTATCGAATCATCGCATTGCATAGCTCTTGTGAAGAGGTCCTCAGCCTCTTCGAGATTGCCGTTGTTGAGTGCTATCTCGCCAAGATAAAAATATGCGATAGCGGATTCGGGGTCGAATTCGAGTA
Source organism: uncultured Pirellulales bacterium (assembly GCA_964434085.1). Classification (GTDB taxonomy): domain Bacteria; phylum Planctomycetota; class Phycisphaerae; order Sedimentisphaerales; family Anaerobacaceae; genus JBBABK01. The sequence goes on along the minus strand of CAYSTP010000120.1, from coordinate 1,714 downwards.
TCCGATTGAATTTTTCTTTAGCGGATTCTATCTGGCCTGTTTCGAGCAGCAGTATTGCGAAGTCTGCAATTACGTCGGTGTTGCCGGGGTCCTGGCGCAGCTCGGCGAGGAAGTATTTGCGGGCGTTTTCAGTATCGCCGTCGGCCAGGTATGCCTGGGCGATTCGGTAGTTTATCTGTGGGTGAGCTTTTTCAAGCCCGGCGGTTTTCTGCCAGCAGCTAATAGCCTTTTTATATTGGCCTCTTATGAACAGGCTGTTGCCGATATTGTAGAAGCACAGGGCGCAGTCCGGGTCGATGTGCTGGGCCATATAGAACATTTGTTCTGCCAGGTCGTGCTTTTCCATCTCAGTATATGTGATGATACGATTGCAGTAACACGGCTCGTACATCGGGTCAAGCTGCTGTGCCTGCTCGAATATGTCGATGGCACGGTCATAGTGGCCGGTACGAGTATAATCGACAGCGAGGCATGTCAGTATTTCAACGTCGGAGGGGTCCATCTCAAGTGCCTGTTCGTACTCGCGTATGGCCTCTGCAAAGCGGTTCATCGAGTCGAGGGCAAGGGCCTTGTTAAAGTGCCAGGGACCGTTGGCGGGGTTAATTGCCAGCGCGTCGTCGAGCTCAGCCAGCGCCTGTGGTACGTTACCGTCTTCGTATAGTTCGTATGCCTTGCGGGCCTTGTGCTCGGCATTGTCGTACGAATTAAAAATCATGTCCATGTCATCGATACTCATTTGCCGCCCCAGACTAACTGAGAATACGCCAAACACCGATAAACCGACTGCTTATCGGCTATTGATGTTACCGGCTTAGGTTATTTCAGCGGCAGGTAAGGCTGTCTTAGCAAGCGGCAAAAAGGTGGTTGCATGTTGAGCTGTAAGCTACTATTATAGTTAGGCTTATGCGGCCGGGGCCGGACGTCGAAGCGCCTGAGCGCAGCCGAGCGAGGTGTTTTTCTGGAAACGCCTTTGCGTAAGTCTTATAATACGACCCGAAGGTCACTGTAGGTTTTTAGATTTTTGGTGTGATAAAAAGTCCAATTGGAGAACAGTGTATGGTTAATCAGATAAAAGGACAACTGGCGGCAGGTAAGGGGACATACGCTATTGTGGTCAGCAGATTCAACGAGTTTATAACAGCTCGTCTGTTAGATGGAGCAATCGACTGCCTGAAACGACACGGCGCCAGTGACGAGCAGATTCTGGTGGTGTGGGTGCCCGGTGCATGCGAGATAACATCGGCGGCCAAGAGACTTGCCGACGGCGGCAAGTACGTAGCGGTGCTTTGTCTGGGTGCAGTAATAAGAGGACAGACTCCTCATTACGATTATGTATGTCAGCAGGTGGTGCGCGGCATCGGTCAGATTAATTATGATTGCCGGACGCCGGCGATTTTCGGTGTGCTTGCATGCGAGACTCTTGAGCAGGCGGTGGACAGGGCGGGTACCAAGCTGGGTAACGCCGGTGCGAATGCGGCAATGACTGCGATGGAATTGGCCAACGTCCTTGAGCAGTTATGACAAGTCGTTGGACGGCTGCGGTTGCGCAACTCGCTACGGTTACGTTGAACGTAAGACGTAGGACGAAAGGAGCGGCGCAACCGTTAGACGAGAGACGAGTAATAAAAAGGCGAATGCGTGGATAAAAGAAGCAGGGCGAGGGAGCTGACGATGCAGGCGCTTTACCAGCTCGACGTCCAGGGGCAGAAGCTGC
>CAYSTP010000119.1:0-6779 GCA_964434085.1 uncultured Pirellulales bacterium | reverse complement strand
GATTTGTTAGTCTATTCACTCAGCCAAACTTGCGAGAAAGAATCCAGGTCTGTCCCGTCAACAATACAATCCCCGTTAAAATCAGCGTCGCCGCAGTCTATACTGTTGCCGTCCTGCCAGTACAGAGAGAACTTGGCGAAATCCTCAAAATCGACCGTTCCATCCCTGTTCAAATCTTCAAGGCGGTGTGGCAATTCGTACCAGAAGCCTACCGACCGCCAATGTGACCCGTTATAGGCATATCGACATTCAACATTGACCTCTATTGATTCTCTGAACGGTATGCAGTCGGCAATCCGCCAGCGGTACTGGTCGGCTCTCGAAGTCGCAGCCTTGTTCACATAAAGAATTCCGTTTAACGGTCTTATAGCCGACTGGGGATACGCGCCTTCCGGTTCTTCCGGTATCACGACGACCCAGTTATAGTAAGCCCCGCCGTTATAGGTATCCTCCAGTCCGGTTCCATTCTGCACCAGTTCATCGTCGCTGTATATGACATCGTCGCCTTCGAGCATGAGGAAGCTGGTGGAATTCTGAGCTACGTAGAGCAAATCGCCTACATAATGCCCCGTTCCGTTAGCCGATAGGATATTGTGATAAATCTGGCTTGTTTTTACGGTGTAGTTCTCTACCGCGTGCAGATAACATGTATGATGACCAAGCTGCTTCAGCTCATACTCGACTTTTGCCCCGTCTATTGTAATCGGACTGGCTGTCGTATTGACAAGCCGGACGAGAACAGACTCTCTAAAAGGCATCGGCCAATAGCAGTAAAAGCCCTCGTTTGAATCGACGCCCAAAGGCAGGCTGTTATAATCTGCGCGTAGTTCGCCGGCCCCGAAAAAGTAAGCGACCGGAATGTCGATTGCAGATTGGGTCCCCTCGTCATAGAAAACCTGTAGGTTCAGGCCTAAAAGCTCAGTATCATTTGCATCAGACATCTTAATACGCAACGCGCGGATAATCCCCGGACCGTTTACATCCGCCAGTACAAGGTTGGAATCAACAACTGTAGCAGGCGTGTTAACTTCTGTTGCCGCAGCGCTGTTGCCGGCCGGATTCTGACCTGCACTTTCAAACATGCAGACTACCATACTGCGGTCGTCCTGGTCTTCGGGTGAAAGTGTTCCCGTCCATGAATTTATATCTGTGCAGTCAGGGTAGGTTAGATAGCTGTATTGGTAATAGTGACAATTGGCAAACGGACCGGCCGGCTTGTTGACCGTCTCTATAACAACGGATTCGGAAAACGGTATCGGTTCATAGCAGACCTGGCCGCCGGCACAGGTAGTTATTAAGGGCTCATCGAAGTAAGAAAACAGGCCGTCGAAAATTGTGTTGCTCTCGGTGTCTATGCGAGGTGTCACTTCTCCGTCAAAATACATTTGAACAACATAATGATTGCGTCCCATGTAATGAGGCATCCAGAAGCGATATATAACGCCCGGCCCCGATATTGTCTTTACTGTGCAGACTGTCTCAGTTTTGATTAGTCCCTCCGGCCACTCGTAATAGCTAAAGTCATTGTTGTCTCCCCTGCGGTCGTAACTTGAGGCAAGTCCGCTTTTTACCCCAAGGCGAAGCTGAGGCAACTGTTCCCATTCCGCATACGAATCATACCCGACCGGGTAGGCTGACAGGCAAATACCGGCTAACAGCCCAATGTACGCCCCGCAATGGAAACAAAATCTTTTCATCGTGCCCTCAATCACCACTATAAACCGTTATTATACCAAAAAATTTCATATAATGAAAGCTGAAACAGCCGTTGTCTTCTACCTGCTCCTTGGAGCCTTTGTTCGGCCTGCATTCAATATCCGTCAAAAACCTCTTGTTTTAACCCTAAGAGCCTATTATATTAGCCCTCTAATTAAAGCTGACGCTTTATGCTGGACAGCCTGCATCAGGGAAGACAGATGACCCGCATCAGAACAAGGCCCGTTTACCTTTGTATAATCGCGGTCGTCGCGGTGCTGATGCCCTCTCTTTCACACGCGCTCAGTTGGAACATTCAGGTTGTTGAATCCGATACGGGCCAGATCGAGGACTTGGGTATCGACTTGGCCGTAGAAGCCAACGGCACCGCTCACGTTGTCTATTTCGACAATGGCGACGACGACGGTTATTTGAGTTTGATATATGCCGACAGTGACGCCGACCCGTGGAACAAGGTTTTCATAGAAGATAATACCCTCGATATCAGCAAACAGGACCCCAAGGCGGTCTTGGCAGTCGACGCTAATAGAGTTGTCTATGTCGTTTATCCTGTCGTTTATCCGGATGACAGCTACCAGCTCGTTTATAAGAAAAAAGGAAACGACGGTTGGGGTTCGCGGTTTATAATTGCTGCTGCCGAATCACTTCCGTACGATGCCCAGGTCGACGACGAAGGCCGACTTAACGTCGTTTATTCATTCATACCCGACTCAAACCATGACGACGCCGCCCTGAAGCTTTACATCGCAGACCACTCTAATGAAGAAATCGAAAACCACGGCAATTTCCAGTCTGGCTCACTAACTATTGACAGCCAGTCGAAGCCTCATCTGTGCTACTATGATGCCTTAAATGAGTTGCTTAAATATGCCGTAAAAAACGGCAATTCCTGGTCTATCGAAACGGTGGACAGCAATATCGGTGACGTGGAGTCCTGTGTGTGGGGTTCTGCCTCATTGGCTTTGGACAGCAACGGCGTACCGCACATCAGCTATTACGACTTTACAAACAGAGATTTGAAATACGCAAACAGACTATCAGGTACCTGGGTGCCCCAGACCGTTGACGATACAGCGGTTATCAGCCGCCAGACTTCTATTGCGATTGATTCCAGCGACACAGTACATATCTGTTATCAGCAGCTTATCGACGCCGATGGGATACTGCTCGAATACGCCGTGGGCAATGCCGGAGGATGGCAGTTCGATACGGTTACCAATTTCAATCTGCCCCCTGGCATTCGTTCTGCACATCTGTCCATTGCATGTGATGACGACGATAAACCCCACATCTGCTTTACTGCTCCTTCGCGTCAGACGGTTGAATATGCCGTTGCAGAGATTTGTGGTGACGCTGCCCACCCATACCCGGACGGCGATGCCGACAAAAACTGCGTGGTTGATTTTTTCGACCTGGGCCTTCTCGGTCGATACTGGTTTGATACAAACTGTGTTTTGCCCGATTATTGTGCGGGCGCCGACCTTAATACAAGTGGAGCCGTCGATAACAACGACCTCGATATGCTCACTGAAACTTGGCTCGAATGCTCGGTCTTTGATTGCTTCTAAGCCGTTGAGACCGGCCCAGCCAGCGTGGCTTTTTTAAGGTATTATGAGGATATTCACGTGTCGACAAAACCATCGTCAAAGGGGAAATACATCTTCCTGATTTACATATTATTGCTGCTGGTTACTTGTATTGCTTATGAGCCCGTACGCCGCAATGGTTTTATTTCTTATGATGACCGAAGCTATGTTACGCAAAACCCCAACGTCCAGGAGGGATTAACTCGCCAATCCGTCCTCTGGGCCTTCACAACCTTATACGCGAGCAATTGGCACCCGTTGACATGGCTCAGCCATATGTTGGATTGCCGGCTCTTCGGACTCAATCCTCTGGGGCATCACCTGACCGGTTTGTTTTTCCACCTTGCAAATACGATGCTTTTGTTTTTCGTTCTGAAAAAGATGACCACCGCGGTTTGGCCCAGTGCCTTTGTAGCTGCCGCCTTTGCACTGCATCCGCTGCATGTAGAGTCTGTCGCCTGGGTGGCCGAACGAAAAGATGTCTTGAGTACTTTCTTCTGGCTGCTGACGATGATAGCGTATACTTACTACGCGGAACGTCCGTGCATAAAACGTTATCTTTTGATACCGCTTTTTTTTGTACTGGGTCTTATGGCCAAGCCGATGCTGGTGACCTTGCCGTTTGTACTGCTTCTTTTAGACTATTGGCCGCTCGAACGTGTTCATACCGCTCATGCAGACCGCGGCGCCGCAGGCGGAAAACGCAATTATGCAAATGCCCGCTTCCAACGGTTTGCCTTTTCCCGTCTAATTTGGGAGAAGCTGCCTTTGTTTATTCTTTCGGCAGTCTCAAGTGCCGTCACCCTCGTCGCACAGCGAGGGGCCGTAATCGAAATAAGCCGTCTTCCTGTGATGCTCCGTATTTCTAATGCTGCCGTTTCATACCTGAAGTACCTGGGGAAAATATTTTGGCCGAGCCGGCTGACGATACTTTATCCGCATCCATCCGAAATAATGAAATCGTGGCTGGTTATAGCCGTGATTATCCTGATGCTTGTATCCGTCTGTTTTATTTACCTGGCGAGAAAATACAAATACCTGCTGGTCGGATGGCTGTGGTACCTCGGGGCCCTCGTCCCGGTCATCGGTCTCGTGCAGGTAGGTTCACAGGCCATGGCCGACCGCTATACCTACATACCGTCAATCCCGATATTTATTATTGTTGCCTTCGGTGCCGCAGAGCTTGCCGCCGGCCGCCGTCTTCGCAGGATATTACTGGCGGTATCGGCGGTAGTAATCCTTGTCATACTGCTGATATGTACTCGTATCCAGTTGACGCACTGGAGCGACGGCTCCACCATCTTCAGGCACGCACTTGCAGTCACCGAAAACAACGCTGTTGCACACAGCGGTCTTGGCAGCGTTCTGTTTGAGCAGCAGAAGTTCGATGATGCCGCCATGCACTTTAGGGAGGCGATAAGAATAAATCCGAAGTATTGGGAACCGCGTAGTAATCTCGGAAAAACGCTGATGAAGCAGGGAAATTTCAGGGCGGCCGTCAAATGTTTTAACGACCTTTTGCTCATCCGGACGGATTTTCCCGACGCCTACGCCGGCCTGGGTCTGGCCTACCAAAGACTTGATATGGATAGACAGGCCGTGGAAAACTATATCAAATTTAATAAATTAAGCCCCGAACATCCTTCCTGCCTCAACAATTTAGCGTGGATTCTTGCTACTACTGCCGATGACGGCCTTCGCAGTCCCGCTGCCGCCCTTAAATATGCAACCAGCGCCTGCAAACTCGAACCTGATTTTCCCCCCTGCATGGATACTCTTGCTGCTGCTTATGCCGCTAATGGCCGGTTCCCTGAGGCGGTGAAAACCGCTCAGAAAGCTATCCTGTTGGCCCTGGCGGTGAATGAAACAGAGTTTGCCGAACAGCTCCACCGGCGACTCGAACTCTATAAGTCAGGCAGGCCGTATCGTCGGGAATAATGTTCAGCAGGCTGAACAATCTCTTCAAGTCGCATTAGAGTAAGGCCGGCGGCACGACCGTCTTTTACAGTTCTAATCAGCTTTTGACTCTGCCCATCAGGAAGATAATTTTATCTGCGTCTCGTTTATCGAGTACGTTTTTGAGAATCTTTTTCGCTGCCGCCAGTGACGTGCGGTGTGTAACGTGCGTGATTATGATATGTTCATTGCTCATTTGCCGTGCCAGTTTCGCCAGCTCTTCGACGTGCAGGTGTCTGCCCACTTCCGCCCGCTCACGGTGCTCATCTTCGTAGAAAGTGCATTCGGTTATAAGAATCTTACTGTTCGCCACGTAATCCAGCTGCCCGAAATCCGCATATTGGGTATCACCGAGATAAGTTACAATCGGTATCTCTACCGGGTAATCGATTGTGACTCCCTGCTTTTTAAGCTCTACTATCTGCGGTCCTGTAAGCTTGCTGTATTCCCCTTTGAGTTTCTTCCTCTTCTCGATAATGGTATATCCGACCGACCCTCTGCTGTGTTTTGTTGGAAACACCCTCGCGAAAAGGTTGGGTTTTATTGGATACTCGTCCCCGACCTGAACCCCGACCAGGTTCGCCGGCACCTTTGTCCCGTCGAGCACCCCCCACGCATCGGTAATCTGCTGTATCGGCCGTATCATATACTCAGGCGCCAGGACCGTCCCAGGCCTTTGCCCGCTGAAATTCCTGTGCGATAGGTAATACGCTATCCCCGCGCAATGGTCGATATGCCCGTGAGAGAGCAGAACGTTATTGATAGATATGACCTGGTCCGGTCCCTTACCAATGTCGAAACAGACGTCGAGCTGTGGCAGGGCGATGACCGTCTCTTCCGCGGCCACCGAATAGCCGATTATCTCCAAATCATCTATCCGTAACTTCGCAAGGTTGTGGCTGGGCATAATACCTCTCTCAAAACCATACAAAGCCGCAATGGTAGAACCCGGCCCGCTCAATGTCAATTTCTTTTGACTTTTCGGTAGCGTTGTTTATCGTTAGATGCAGTCCGTAAACCTGTTGGAAGGAAACATAGTTGCCTGATACAAGGACCCATAGAGGCCCGGCCCCGAAGGACGACAGGCTGTTCGGGCCGGCCGCAATCGAGCCCCTGCGCTGTGCAGTCGCCGATTATTCACTCCTGCTGACCAAGGGCTACGCTGAAAAGAGCGCCCTCAAGCTCGTCGGCGACAGGTTCGAATTGACCCAGCGGCAGAGGCTCGCCGTGATGCGAAGCGCCTGCCCCGACCGGCAGCTATCGTCCCGAAAACAACGACAGTTGAATGTCAAATCCGTTCGTAAAAACTCGCTTGCCATCGACGGCTATAACCTCTTAATCACTATCGAGGCCGCTATCAGCGGCGCATTTATTTTTGTCGGCCGCGACGGCTGCTGCCGCGACCTCGCGAGCATCCACGGCACATACCGAAAAGTCACTGAAACAATACCGGCCCTGGAGCTTATTATTGATTTCGTCAATTCACTGCGGCCCGCCGAAGTCATCTGGCTGCTCGATAAA
>CAYSTP010000118.1:0-6862 GCA_964434085.1 uncultured Pirellulales bacterium | reverse complement strand
GGCAAGTTTCTGCGGGAGTATTCGCTCGATGAGCTGCCGCAGCTTTTTAACGTGCTCAAAGGTGATATGAGTATCGTCGGCCCTCGGCCGCTCTATATGGAGCAGGTCAAGGAGTGGAATGACAGGCAGAAAAAAAGGCTGCTGGTAAAACCCGGTATTACCGGCTTGGCTCAAATATCCGGCAGGGGGGAACTGACACGCGAAGAGAAGCTTGAACTTGATGTACAGTATGTCGAAAGCGCAAGTTTATGGCTCGACCTTAAAATCCTCCTCATTACCATTGCCCAAGTCTTTCGTCGTAAGAGTATCTATGAGAAGCGATATTCTCTGACTGAGGAAACCCGCGGGCAAAACCAAACTTGATCGTTGCATAACCCGCCTCGCTGTTAACCGGAAGGATTGCTGTTATGGCACTGACGAGAGTTGCGTGCTGCGCACACGAATTTCTTATGCGTACGGTACAGCCCGCGCCGCAGCTCGGCTCTTAAACAAACCACGGGTGAAAAAGGGAGCTACGACGGTGAATATCGCCGCAACCGCTGATAGCAGCCAGATAGCCGAGAATTTATAACCGGCAACAGCACAGAACAATTCAACTGCCGCCATAAGGCCGGTCGGCAGTGCAAGTGCCCCTAACAGCCATTTACCCTGAGGGGCCTTGACTGGTAAGAAATGATGGATGTATCGCAACCACAAAAGTGTGAAAAAAACGTAGACACAGGCGCAGAAAAGCAAGTCGATTCTCAGCCCCTCAACTACCGGCTGCGCCCTTAGGAAGTTGGTCATTACAAAAATGCCGCCGCCGGTAATTACCAGCGAAGCCGGCCAGAAATTCACAAACGTTAAAATCAAAAGACCTGTTACCGCACCAGTCAGGTCGGCAAAGAAATCATGGATGTCCGCGTTACGGCCCACATACATTTGAAGCCACTCGTCAATGACACCGTACCAGACTACCGCAAAAAGAATTAACCATGCGGCAGGTTTGCGCCAGTGCACCTTTTTGTCCGGGTTGACTGCAAACCACAGCAGGAACGATAGGAACAAATACGCGACGAAATGCAGCACCTTGTCCGAAAGTGCTACTTGGCCGACCCATCGTGGAATCTGAGGGATATGAGTTCCGATAAATATGGCCGGCCAGTACAGCAGCAAGGCGGTCAGTGCCGCTTTTTGTCGTCGTGATAGTGCCAACTATTTCCTCCAAACTGCCGGGTGTTTCTACGGCTATTATTTCGAATCTTGGGCCGAAGTTCTTTAATTCTTTTTCGATTTCGCATATTATATCGGTACGACGAGTGCGTTTACGTTCACAAGTATCCTCGTGTTCAGCTTCGAATTAAGCTAAGCCTTAAGTTCAGGAGGTGCAAAATGAAACGCCTGCTCTTAACCATTATCGCGTCGGTCCTGCTTGTAACGGCCGTCTTCGGCCAGCGCCGCGACCGAACGACGGCTTTAAGAATAATACAGTTGTCGCAGCCTAAGTTAAGCGGTCACGTTAGCCTTGAGGAGGCACTGGCGACCAGACGCAGCATTCGCAGCTTCCGCCCTGAGAGTCTGACTTATGACCAGCTCGGCCAGCTTGCCTGGGCTGCACAGGGCATTACTGAGCAAAAGATTGGCTTTAGAACAGCGCCTTCTGCAGGAGCTATATATCCCATAAAGCTGTATTTTGCAACAGAACAAGGCCTGTTTGTTTATAATCCTGCGGAGCACACGCTTGTTCAAACCATCGACAAGGATATCCGAGCGGAATTGTCTAAAGCGGCGCTGGGTCAGGCCGCCGTGGCCCAGGCTGGATGTGATATTATCATCACCGGCTCGGTGAAGGAAGTTGCAGCCAGATATGGACAAAAAGCACACACCTTTATTTTATTAGAAGCAGGCCATATTGCCCAGAATATACTCTTACAGGCTGTGACATTAGACCTGGGAGCCGTTCCAATAGGCGCCTTTGATATGAATCCGGTAAGAAGATTGTGTCGGTTGTCCTCGGAACTGGAACCGTTCTATATCATATCGGTGGGTTATCCTGCTTCAGCACCACTCAAAGAGAATGAACAGAAGGAAACCGACAATATGTCAGATACACGTCAACTAAAAGCAGTTCTGATAATTGCAAGCTCGAAGTTCCGAGACGAAGAGCTTTTCGAGACGAAAAAAATTCTTGAGGATGCCAAGGTTCGGACAACCATCGCAAGCTCGAAAATCGGCTCGATAAGAGGAATGCTGGGCGGCAAGGCCGAGGCCGAGATTTTAATCAGTGAGATAAAGGTGGATGACTATGACGCAGTCGTTTTCATTGGCGGCTCCGGCGCACATGAGTATTTCGATGACCCGGTCGCGCAGGACGTTGCAAAACAGGCCAAAGCCAAGGACAAGGTACTCGGTGCAATCTGTATCGCGCCCACTATTCTTGCGAATGCCGACCTGCTGGAGGGCGTGAAAGCAACCTGCTATGCATCACAAAAGGGCCAATTGAAAAGAGCCGGTGCCAGGTTCACAGGTGCCGATGTTGAACGGGACGGCCTTATAATAACCGCCTCCGGTCCCGAGGCGGCCGGACAGTTCGGCCTGACCATTGTAGAGGCTTTGGGAAGCCGATGAGCTTTAGCGGTTAATATTCGCTTGTTAAAGCAGAATTGGTTAACGGCCGATAACTGATATATGCCTTCGACACAGCTAAACTCGGTCAAAGAACAACTCTACGAATTTCCAACAGGCCGTCTCGTTGTACAGTTCCTTGATTACCTGGGCATAGAAGCGGGCCTGTCGGAAAATACCGTCTTGGCTTACGGCAGAGACCTCAAGGATTTTGCAGCTTTTGCCGAATCACGCGGAGTCGGCGACGTCAAAAAAATCAGGCCCGTTTTAATCCAGGAGTACCTTGTAAAACTTTCCAAGGCGAGCATGGCTGAGTCTTCAATCAAGCGGGCCCTGGTGGCTGTACGAATGTTGTTGCGGTTTGCACGGTTGCAGAACTTGATTGAAGATGACTTCAGCGCAATACTGGAAGGGCCGAAACTCTGGCAGCGGCTGCCTGTTATATGCAGCAAGGAAAAAGTGCTCGACTTGCTCAATGCGCCGGACCCCAAGGAGGAATTCTATCTGCGCGATAAGGCTATGATGGAGCTGCTCTATGCAACGGGATTGCGGGCAAGTGAGTTGGCCTGTCTAAAGACAAATGACCTTAATATCGACATAGGCTACCTGCGCTGCTTCGGCAAGGGCAATAAAGAACGCATAATACCGGTCGGCAGGACCGCTGTCGCCGCAGTTGTCGAGTACCTCCGGAAGCTTCGACCGGTCCTGCATAAGTCTTTCAGCGGGGATACCCTACTTCTGTCGCGGACCGGCAGGCCGTTGAGCCGGATAGAGATATGGCGGCTGATTAAGAAATATGCCGCTCGCGCAGGCATGCCCAAAAACCTTACCGTTCATACCCTGCGACATTGCTTTGCGACCCATTTGTTGGCCGGCGGCGCCGACCTGCGAAGTGTTCAGGAAATGCTCGGTCACGTTGATATTGCCACGACGCAAATCTACACGCACGTTGACCAGGAAAGACTTCGCAAAATCCACAAGCAGTTCCACCCCCGCCCCTGAGCAGAGCTGCCTGCTTTTCGGTTTACAAGCTCCCGGTTTATTTTTATCATTGTGGCTTCACTGGATAGAACGGCTTATTGAGGTTTCACTGTGAAGATAGTAGCCGATGCAAATATCCCTTTTGTAAAGGAATGTTTTTCTTCGGTAGGGCAGGTCACTGTCATTGAGGGGCGGGAGATGTCGGCTGAAACAATTGCTGACGCAGATGTACTTTTAATACGCAGCGTTACCAGGGTTGATGAGCGGTTACTTGCCGGCAGCAAAGTTAAGTTTGTCGGCACCGCGACAATAGGTTTTGAACATATCGGCATCGATTACCTGAATCGAAACGGTATCGGCTTTGCCTCAGCGCCCGGCTCGAATGCTAATTCCGTTGCCGAGTATGTTATTTCAGCTTTGCTGGAGATAGGGGCCAAATATGATTTAGAACTCGCGGGCAAGAGCATCGGAATCATTGGTGTCGGAAATGTCGGCAGTAAAGTCGAGGCCAAGTGTAGAGCTTTGGGGATGACGGTGGTATTGAACGACCCGCCATTACAGCGACAGACTCAAGACAGCAGGTATCGACCGTTGAAGGAACTTTTTAGTTGTGATTTTATAACGCTTCATACGCCCCTCACGTTCGAGGGCCAGGATAAAACCTTCCATCTTGCTGGTGAAGAATTTTTCAAATCATTAAAACCTGCGGTTGCTTTCCTGAACACGTCGCGCGGAGGTGTGGTTGATACAGCTTCACTTAGAAGGGCTATAAAAGGCGGTGCGGTAAAAGCAACGGTACTTGATGTCTGGGAAAGCGAACCGGACATTGACACTGAACTTTTGGAGATGGTGGATATCGGCACGCCTCACATTGCAGGCTACTCATACGACGGGAAAATCGCGGGTATGATTATGATATATGGTGCTCTGTGCGAACACTTCGCTCTGAAGCCTCAGCATAATATTGATGACTTTCTGCCGGCACCGGCGGTACCCGAAATCAGGCTACAGCCGACCGGAGATTCGCAGCAGCAGGTCCTTAGGTCAGCCGTAAGCGAAATCTACGATATTAGACAGGACGACAAAAGACTCAGGGAGATTTTGAATATGCCTCTGGGCAAGAGATGCGCAACCTTTGATAAGCTGCGAAAGGACTATCCCGTCCGCCGTGAATTCCAGAACACAACCGTTATTTTTAGTGAAGAGCACCGTGACGTCGCTGAGAAACTGAGTGAAATCGGGTTCAAAGTGAAAAAACCTGGATGAGTAGTATAAGCAATACAGTCGAATGGGATAACAATAGGCTGGATTTTTCCGGCGGGACTTTAATTATGGGTGTTCTCAACGTCACGCCGGATTCGTTCAGCGATGGCGGACGATTTTTGAAGCCCGTTAAGGCCGTTGAACACGGTCTGAAGATGGCTGAACAGGGGGCTGCGATAGTAGACGTCGGCGCCGAGTCGACCCGTCCCGGTTCTGAACCTGTATCTGTTGATGAGCAAATCGGCCGGGTGATACCGGTTATAGAAACTTTAGCCGGAAAGGTTAATGTTCCAATCAGTATCGACACCCACAATGTTGAAGTAGCCAAAGCTGCTTTAGTCGCCGGCGCTTCGATTATCAATGACATAACTGCTCTTTCAGACGACGATATAGCCCGTCTGGTAGCCGAAGAGGATGTACCTGTTATCTTAATGCACATGCAGAGAACACCAGCCACAATGCAGAAAGATCCAAAATATGATGATGTGGTTGCCGAAGTCCTTCAGTTTTTGTTGGACCAGGCCGGAAAAGCGGAAGAATTTGGTATAGCTCACGATAAAATTTTTATTGACCCCGGCATCGGCTTTGGAAAGACTGTTGAGCATAATCTGCAGCTTTTGAGGAATATCGACAAGTTTGTAGCCAGCGGTTATCGTGTTCTTGTGGGTGCGAGCAGAAAGAGTTTTATCGGTGCTATAACGGGCAAAGATGTACCTGCAGACAGAATCTATGGAACAACCGCTACGGTTGCCCATTGTGTTGCCGCAGGTGTCTCAATTGTCCGTGTCCATGACGTCGCCGAAATGCTCGATGTTGTCAAAGTTACAAAGGCTATACACAGAGAATGAGGCAAAGGGGCTTGTTTTATGATGTCTTCACATATAATGATGGCGTTGCTTGTGATTATGGGTTACGCGACAATCCTCGCTGTTGTCATCATTTCTGTTGTGGAATCCCATAGAATGGACAAGGGCAAACGTTCATTATTGGACCGCAATCCTCCGCGACAGGATGAACAACAGTAGAGTTATAATACCAGCCTTAGAACCTCGTTCGTGTTTTTGACGAACGCGAACTTGAGACCTTTCCTGGCTTCGGCAGGCACTTCAGGCATGTCCTTTTTATTTCTGGTCGGCAAAATTACTGTTTTTAACTCAGCCTGCTTAGCTGCAAGGATTTTCTCTTTCAGACCGCCGACCGGCAGAACCAGTCCCCGCAACGTTATTTCTCCTGTCATGGCACAGTCCGGCTGTGTCGGTTTTTTCAAAAAGGCTGAGACCAAAGAGGTGAACATTGCAACACCCGCGCTTGGGCCGTCTTTGGGGATTGCGCCGGCCGGCACGTGAATGTGACAGTCGTACTTACCGAATAACTCGCTGTCTATTCCGAGCTTCTTGGCGCTGGATTTCACCAGAGAGAAAGCAGCCTCAGCGCTTTCTTTCATCACTTCGCCTATCTGACCGGTCAAATGCAGCTTGCCTTCGCCGGGTATAATCGCTGACTCGACAAAAAGTATTTCACCTCCGAAAGGCGTATAAGCTAAGGCCGTAGCAACTCCTGGAATCCCGGCTCGCATCGCTAATTCCGATTCGAACCTGGCAGGACCGAGAATTTTGCCGAGGTCGACTTTGCCGATAGTGGCTTTTCGTTTCGTTCCTTTTGCTATTTCAGTCGCAATCGCCCGGCATATCGAAGCGATATCTCTTTCCAGATTCCGCACGCCGGCCTCCCGCGTATAGCTGTGAATTATCTCTGTTAGTGCATCGTCTTTGATGACCAGTTGATTTTTGCTCAGGCCGTTTTCACTGAGCTGCCTTGGGACCAAATACTTCCTTGCTATTTGAAGTTTTTCATTCTCCGTGTAACCCGGCAGTTCAATCACTTCCATTCGGTCATGCAGGGCAGGGGGAATAGGCTCGGCATAATTGGCTGTCCCAATAAACATCACCTTGGACAAATCGAAAGGTTGGTCCAGGTAGTGGTCGGTAAATGTGTTGTTCTGCTCGGGGTCCAG
>CAYSTP010000117.1:0-6875 GCA_964434085.1 uncultured Pirellulales bacterium | reverse complement strand
CATGGCCCGGCAGTATCGATTGGGTCAAAAAAGTTAAAATCAGTGGAGATTTAAGGTACAGGCACGAATCCATAGACCAAGAAGGAAGCGACAGGAAATGGGACACCGGAGTCAACAGGAATCGAATCCGCGCAAGGTTGAAAATTCAGGGTAAGGTCAATGACGATATCGATGTTATTTTCAGGCTGGCAAGCGGCTCGGCTGACCCTGTTTCAACCAATCAGACACTTGCTGACAGCTTTTCAAGCAAAGAACTGTGGCTTGACCAGGCTTATTTCGACTGGCATCCCTCATCGATGAAGGGCTTGAATGTTTACGGCGGGAAAATGGCAAATCCTTTCTATAAGGCAGGTGGAAATCAGCTTATCTGGGATGATGACTTGAATCCTGAAGGTATTGCGGCAACATACGTCTGGCCGCTCGGAAAGAATGATGCGATTCACCTGGCAGGCGGAGGTTTTTGGGTAGATGAGAGCAGCGGAGGTGTAGATACATCGATGTGGGGAGCACAGTTGTATTGGGAGCATATGTTTGAAAATGAATCCCAGCTTACCGCAGGCGTCAGCCATTACAACTATGGAAACATTAAAGGTAGAGGCGACCTTAAAAGTACGTGGAGTTCATCGAGCAGTTTCTTCGGGAACACGACCTCTAACGGAATGTTCGCAAGTGATTTTGACCTGATTGAAGGATTTGCTGAGTATGGTTTTGCCTTCGGTGAAATGCCTATGGCAGTTTATGGAAACTATGTAAAGAACTGCAGAGCTGTTTCCTCAGAGGATACAGGTTGGCTGATTGGATTCAAGGTCAATAAAACAAAAGACCCGGGCAGCTGGGAGGCGATCTATGATTACAGGGACCTGGAAAAGGATGCAGTTCTTGGAGCTTTCAGTGATTCGGATTTCATCGGCGGCGGTACGGGTGGAAAAGGCCACAGGTTCGGCTTTAAGTATCAACTGGCTAAGAACTGGCAGTTTGGCCTGGCATATTTTCTCAATAAGGAAGGAAGCCAGAATACTGGCTACAGGAGACTCCAGGCGGATTTGATTTTCAAGTTCTAAACCAAATGTTTACCAAATACTAACCTTGGACTAACACAAAACTAACAATTTTATTGTAATATTAAATAAAACAAGAAAAGGAGATTTTGAAATGAAAAAAATGATAGCGTTTGGTCTGATTATTGTGAGTCTGGTTTCAGCTTCCCACTTGACTGCCGCCGAAAAGGAAACTCTGCAGATACAGGGTTCTACAACGGTCGGCCCTGTTGGTGAGGCTTTCGCTCAGTACTTTAAGAGAGCTTATTCCGGATTGGAAGTAACCGTACAAAAGACCGGAAGCAGCGACGGTGCTGCCGCATTGATTGACAGCAGATGCGATATCGCAATGATGAGCCGTTTTATGAAGCCGGACAAGGAATTTAAGTTGGCAGTCGAAAAGGGAGTAATGCCGGTTGCACATGTAGTCGCTATGGATGGTGTCTGTGTGGTTGTACACCCGTCAAATCCTGTAAAGGAATTAACATCCGAGCAGGTTCGAGATATATATATGGGAAAAATTACTAACTGGAAAGAGCTGGGCGGTACCGACAGCGCAATCGTAGCAATCAGCAGGGACACTTCAAGCGGTACTTATGAGACTTTTCACGAGCTTATTATGGAAAAGCAGGAGATGGCTGCCGGCGTGGAATATGTCAGCTCGAATCCGCAGGCCCACGCCAGAGTTTCAACAACGACAGGGGCGATAGGTTATGTTGGTATCGGTTTTCTCGATTCAAAAGTCAAGGCATTGAAAATTGATGGTATTATGCCTACGAAAGAGACTATCACCAACGGTACATACCCTGTTGCAAGACCTTTATTTTTATTTACCAACGGTTATCCCAAGCTCGGTTCAATGAAGCACAGGTTCTGCACTTTTTATCTTACTGAAGCCGGACAGGAGATTATTGAGGCCAGCGGTTTTGTGCCTCTGACAAATTATTAATTGCATTTGGAAATAATATATGAGCAATGGCAGGCTCGACAACATAATAGAACCAGCGGCTGATAAGAATGAGTCGCTGGTTCTTACGCCTTTACAGGATTTAAAGGGCTACTTGTTTTATCATGTCGGCCGGCTCATTTTATTTCTGATTACATGTACATCGGTCCTTGCAGTTCTGCTTATTTTTATTTTTGTGATACGAGAAGCCCTGCCTTTTGTCAAAGGTGCATCTATCGTGCAGTTTCTTACAGGCACCATCTGGCATCCTCAATCCGAACCGGGCGAATTTGGCGCGTTATCGCTTGTTGTAGGCTCTTTATATGTTACTGTGGTTGCATTGGTTATTGCGGTGCCGGTTGGTGTTGTTTCTGCGGTTTTTTTGAGTGACATCGTATCATTCAGGATAAGAAACATTGTCAAGCCTGTTATAGAGCTGCTTGCGGCTATACCATCGGTTGCTTACGGTTTTTTTGCGATTAAGGTATTGTCTCCATGGCTGATGAGTACTTTCGGATTCCCGACGGGAGTCAATGCCCTGAATGCAGGGCTTGTTCTCTCGGTGATGGCACTGCCTACAATAATCAGCGTTTCGGAAGACTCACTTTCTGCAATAGGCAGAGAGCTTCGTGAGGCATCATACGGTCTTGGCGCAACGAGATATGAAACCCTCTTTAAGGTCATTATACCGGCTGCTCACAGCGGGATTATTGCGGCAGTAATACTGGGAATGATGAGGGCGATAGGCGAAACAATGGTTGTCTGGATGGCTTCAGGAAATGCTACACAGATACCTTCTCCCTGGTGGGATTTGTCACAGTCGGTAGGTACAATTACCGCAACAATCGCAGGTGATATGGCAGAAACACCAAAAGGCTCAACGCATTTTCACTCTTTGTTTATGCTCGGAGTTCTCCTTCTGGTATTTACTTTCTGTCTTAATATGACCAGCGAGTTTTTCTTGGCAAGGGCCAAGAAGAAAATTGGAAAGATGGCATGAAAACGAAATTCAGGACAATATTTGACAGATTATTCACAGGCGTATCTGCATTCAGCGCGGTGCTTCTGACTGCTATTCTGCTGATAATCCTGGGCCCGATGATTATAAAAGGCTCGACAGCGGTTTTTTTCCGAGGTACGGTCGAATTTCGTAAATTGCAAAGAGATGAATTTAACAGGGGTAATAATACTGAGCTTGAAAAAGAAATTGAACCGGCAGAAAAGACGCGGCGGTTCGTTTATGAGATAATCGACAGTTTCAAGCGAGGGGTAGATCCGCAAAGCCTTACAGACCAGGTACGACAGTTAAACCGACAGTACGGCCAGGAACTAAGGTCCAAAGGCATAACAGGTGACGATTACCGCGATTTGCGCGAAGCCGCAAGACAGATTCGCGACAAACTCGAGGAAACATTTAACAGCGCTGACAAGGATTTGATAAATGAGAATATCGGCTTTGTACTTGAGCTCAAAAAAGATGAGCGCTTCAAAGGAACCGCGGTCGAAGAAATGTTTACTATAGCGGATGATTTCGGAAGGGCTATAGAAGAGATTGACCTGCAAAAGCGTGAAAAATACGCACAATCGCTTGCAGAAGTAGAAGACATCCTTTTTGGTTCCGAGCAGATGCCGGGATTACTGGGACCAAAGCCGGGGGATAAACTGCCGCAAACTATAAGGCTGCGATACGGAGCAACAAGATGGGACGTGGCAAAGAAACTGCTGAATGATTTACTTTATCCGGTCCAATGGGTTGAAATAGAAAATGGAAAGCCTTTAGTACCGCAAAGACACTCACGGGCAGAAGAGTTTGAGGGAACAAGACTCGAACCGCTTTTTGCCTATATTGAAAACGAGCTGCCGGAAATGTTAAAACCAAAACTAACTTTTTATTGGCAGTACTTTGTTGATAAAAGTATTGACAGTCATTATTTCGGTGGCGTCGGGCCGGAAATTCTCGGGACTATTCTTTTGACTATAACCGCCATGATATTTGTTATTCCGCTTGGAGTGATTTCCGCAGCTTTTCTTGTAGAGTGCTCCGCCAACAACCTGATAATAAAAATAATAAGGATGTGTATTAATACACTGGCAGGTGTGCCGAGCATCGTTTTCGGTTTGTTTGGTCTGGCATTTTTCGTGTTATATTTTCTACCTGCATTCGGAGCCGGGCCCAAGGGGAGTATATTGGCGGCTTCTCTGACTTTAGCGGTTCTCACACTGCCCCTGATGATTCGAGCAAGCGAAGAGGCAATACGGTCGGTTCCGCAGACTTATAAAGAGGCATCTCTTGCTCTGGGAGCAGGTTCATTCAAGACTTTCGTAAAAGTAACACTTCCGGCAGCGCTGCCGGGGATACTAACTGGAATCATATTAAGCTTAAGCAGAGTCGCAGGAGAGACTGCACCGGTATTGTTCACAGGAGCGGTTGCCATGGGGACTTTGCCGCGATCGATTCTTGATCCTACAATGACCCTTTCTTACGGGAGTTATAATATAGCAACAGGTGACAATATCGGTATGCAGGTGCCGCATAAGCAGTTCGGTATGATTGTAACGCTTGTTCTATTGATTTTACTTCTAAATGCAGCAGCTATTTTACTCCGTTCAAGAATATCGAAAAAGCTGAAAGGTATGAGATAAGGAAACTATTGATGACGGAAGAGGAAAACGAAATGCAGACAGATTCACTCGAACAAGGAACTCGCAAATCCAAGGTCAGGCCTGTTATAAGAATGACCGAAAAAACACGTTCGGCTAAGAAGCTTGCCGAAGGCTGTGACTGTGCCATCGTAAAGTCTGAGAATTTCGGCTTCTATTACGGCTCACAGGTCGGTGTGAAAAATATAACTATGGATATTTTTCCCTGCAGTGTTACCGCCATAATCGGACCGAGCGGCTGTGGCAAGAGCACCTTCCTGAGAAGCATAAACAGGATTAACGACCTCATTCCGCATACACATATAGAGGGCAAGTTGCTTGTGAACGGTCATAATGTGTATGATAAAAATACCAGCCTGGTTAACCTCAGACAGCAGATAGGTATGGTTTTTCAAAAGCCGAATCCTTTTCCCAAAAGTATTTTCGATAATGTTGCTTATGGCCCGCGGCTGCAGGGTGTCAAAAACCGTTCTTTGCTTCAACAGACTGTCGAAGAAAGTTTAAGGTCTGCTGCTTTGTGGGATGAAGTAAAGGATGATTTAAAGAAATCAGCGTTAGCTCTTTCGGGAGGACAGCAGCAGCGTCTTTGTATTGCTCGTGCGCTGGCGACAAAACCAAACGTCCTGCTTATGGATGAGCCTTGTTCGGCCTTGGACCCGATAGCTACGGGCAAAATAGAAGATTTGATTGATCAGCTTCAAAAAGATTATACTATTGTCATTGTTACACATAATATGCAGCAGGCAGCGAGAGTAAGTGAAAGAACAGCTTTCTTCTGTCTGGGTGAGCTGATAGAATACGACACAACCGTCAAAATATTTCGTAATCCGGGTAAAAAGCAAACCGAGGATTATGTAACAGGAAGGTTCGGATAAAAAAATGAAAATTCATAGTGATATAAAAATCTGGAAAATCAGGACAATAAAAAACTATCCCGAAGCTCATAACCATATAATTGTCGGCAAGGTTCTCGATATAACCGACTCTTATGTCAGGCTTCACTGTAAAACCTATCATTTCGGCACAGTCCTAAACGACCCGAAGGATGTTCAAATCGGCTCAGTTATGGAGAGAATCATTCCATGGGGCCGAATAGAAATTATTAACGAATTACCCTCGACTTTTGACTATGTCAGAAGCTCGCTCATTGCCGACCGTGAAGGGGAAGTTTTATTCAAAGACAAAGAGCATATGTATCCTTTTGCAACAACAGCAGACAATATCTAAAAGAAAATGAAAGATATTCAAAATGCCTGAGCACCTGCAAAGAGAAATCGAAAATCTGAAGAAGAAAATATTGGCTTTGAGCGCAAGAATCGAAGCAGCCGTCAGAGATGCCACGCTTGCTATCGAAAAGAAGGACAGCGATTTAGCACAGAGAATTATTGATGATGATATCAATATCGACCATGCGGAAGTCGAGATAGAAGAAGACTGCCTGAAGATTCTCGCCCTTTATCAACCGGTAGCCATTGACCTTCGTTTTATAGTTACCGTTTTGAAGATAAACAATGACCTCGAACGTATCGGAGATTTGGCTGTAAACGTCGCTGAAAGAGCCGTCTTTCTTGCGGACCATCCTGTGCTGAACATCTCAATTGATCTTGTTGATATGGCTCACAATGCTCAATCGATGTTAAAAAAGAGTCTGGATGCTCTGATTAATCATGATGCCGAGCTTGCCCACAAGGTCTGTGCGAGCGACGATATAGTTGACCAGATGAATCGTCAGATGTATTTAAAAGTCCAGGACGCCATTCTCAAAAATCCAGAGCAAATATCTGCTCTAATACATTTACTTTCAGCTTCCCGCCATCTTGAGCGAATAGCTGACCACGCTACCAATATAGCAGAAGATGTTATTTACATGATGGAAGGTAAAATCGCCCGCCACAGAACAGAAGAATATAAATAAGCAAAAAAAATCAGCTTTGATTTGAATGACTACTTAATTCAATGATCAAGTCGCAATTATAATTACAAAAACAACTTGTTATTTCTTTTCTTATATAATTTGTAAAATAGCCTTTGGAATGATAATTCATAATTTTCCATCGATTTCTTTGTCTCCAGTTTGTCTCCACATACCGATAATTTTTAATAAAACAGCATTAGCTTGGCCTTGATATTTGGCGAAAAATAAACTTTTTTAAAAATTTTTCAGCGTAAATAGGATTTAATATCCGTGTGATTCTAATCCCGTCATCATTGTATTATAACCGAATAATCAG
>CAYSTP010000116.1:0-6921 GCA_964434085.1 uncultured Pirellulales bacterium | reverse complement strand
GCAAAGACCGTATCCGGCCTTGAGATGTTCATCAACCAGGCCGCCGCACAGTTCAGGCTTTTCACTAAGCAGGAAGCCGACAAATCCCTTATGCGGGACATCGTTTCTCTTTACCTCAAAGCAGATGGGTAGTAAAAGAGATTTATTAAAGAGTTATTCTTGTGTGATTTCATCACATCGACAGTGGTTAAGTTCTTTTGGCAAAAACCATCAACAGAAGTGGTCTCGCCTTTTTAATAACAATCCTGAAGCCGCTATTTGTGAAGCCTGCACTCGCCAGTTTCTCCGAGATAATCGTATAGAGGTATGCCCTAACGATATTGGTTCCAGAGCCCCTGATTTCAAATGTTCAAGAGCCGGTAAAGATTTTTATGTCGAGGTGACATGTATAACTATGGATAAAGTGTCATCGAAGTCAGGACTTCAGAACACTCCGAAAGGATCATCTTATTATCACATGCTTACCGACGTTTTCCTCAGAGAGCTTTCCAGAAAGTCGTCGCAGTGTTCTATGTTGACTAAACCGTGTCTTGTAGCGGTCGGAACATTGCACGGCCAAGGTGGTGTTAGATGCTTTGGGAAGCTGGCTGTAAAGGATTTACTGTCAGGCACTACGAAAGTAACAATGAAATACGATGGAAGATTAGGGCAAGGTGTTGGGCTACCTTACCTGAGTACAGCACTTCAGGATTCGGCTTTCATCCGATTTAAGAAAGACCATTCTGGAAAAATCGAGTTTGCTCGAAATCCTATATCTGGCGTTTTGCTTTGTTCGTTTGGATATCGAAAGCCGCGTGTTTTTGGCGCCTTACATCCAAATCCAAACCGCCCGTTTGACAGAACAATGTTGCCGGATACGCCCTTTTGTGCATTGAAAGACGATTGCGAAAGCGACCGACTTATCGTCGAGTGGATATAGCATTCTGTGACGACAGAAAAATTTAATCTGTCATTCCTGCGAAAGTAGGAATCTATTTCCTCTGTGGCCTCTGTGTTCTCCGTGGCTAAAAAACCACTTTTCTTTGTCTCCCTCCGTGGTTATAATAAAAAATCATGATAGCGATGAATGAGATAACGGTTTACGGTGGTGATATATGAAAAGGCATATAACAATACCGAAAAATGAGATAGAAGCGTTTTGCCGGGAGAATCACATTCGCAGCTTGGCGGTATTCGGTTCTGCTTTGCGTGAAGATTTTGGACCTGAAAGTGACATAGATATTCTTGTCGAATTTGAACATGGGCAAGAGCCGGACTTATTCAAAATAATGCAACAGCAGGAGCAGTTATCCGCAATATTCAGCCGCAGTGTTGACCTGATTGAGCGACGTTCTGTCGAAAAAAGCCCAAACTATATCCGCAAAAAGCATATCCTCGAATCTCTGGAGACAATCTATGTGGAAAGATGACGCCTATCTGCTCGATATGTTACTGGCGGCGAAGAAGGCGCTTGATTTTACAAAAGAATTTACTTCACAGAAGTTCCTTATTGATGACCTTGTCCAAAATGCTGTGATGCGCCAAATACAGATCATTGGCGAGGCGGCACGAAAAATCTCTGACGATTCCAAAAAGGCACATCCCGAAATTCCATGGAAAGAAATTGTGGCAATGCGCCATCGTCTGGTGCACGAGTATTTCGACATTATTCCTGAAAAAGTATGGTCTGTTATTGAGACGGATATCCCTCGGTTAATAAGACAAATTGAACCGCTCGTCCCACCCGAAGAACAACCGATCTAACCAGTTTAAATTATTCACAAAACACGACCTCGACATGAGCCTCATCCGAAAAGTTCTTTCTGATTACCTCGAAAAAGATAGTTAAAAAAGAAAAAGGCCGCAGGAATCTTTCTTGCAGCCCTTTAGTTTAAGATAAACTCTCTATTAACTTAGAAATCAACTCCTGCAAGCCACCATTCGACGAGCTTGCGCAAATCATCCAGTCCAACATCGTTGTCACAGGTCAGGTCCGCCCCGGAGCATAGACCGCAATCGTCTTCCAGCCATTGCAGCGCAAACTCGGCAAAGTCTTTGAAGTTCACAGAGCCGTTGTGGTCAATATCGCTGTGCAGGAACTCATAAGCGCCCATGTCCACTACGTTGCTGTCGTCGCAATCTCCGTCTATAAATCTTGGGAAGCCGTCAAGGTCGGTCGTATTGTTCGGGTCGGAATAATTTGGATTACCGGTGTCAATGCATGGCGAAACCGACAGCAGCCGATAGTTGCCATCAACCCAAAAGTCGTCATTGGCGTCGCTCGGCGTGCCGTTGGGGTCCCAATAACCGAGCTCGACAAAACACGGGTCAGAATCAATGTTGCCGGTGCCCGGCCAATCGCCCTTAACATCACTGTAGTTGACCTCTGCTATTCCACTAATCTCGTTCCCGTCCCAAGCCGTATTACCATAGATGATGCAATTAGCAATTTTAGTTGTTCCATAGTCGCTGTATATTCCACCGCCGGAACCACCGTACTCGCTGTATGCCCTGTTCCCGCTGAATATACAGTTAGCAACCGTTGTATTGCTGCCGGCGCGCATCCCGCCGCCTGCGCCGCCGGTGGGAGCACAACCTGCTGCACCGTATGCCAGATTTCCAGCAAATATGCAGTTAATTACTGCCGAGCCGCCATCCATTCCGCCGCCGTTGGCTGCTGAGTTTCCAGTGAATGTACAATTGGTAACCGTCGGGATGCTATTATAGCCGTTGTATATCCCACCGCCGCCGCCCCAGCACCAAACCGCCGAGTTGCCGCTGAATGTACAACTTGCAATCGTCGGGTTGCTATCGAAGTTGTTACACATCCCGCCGCCGAGACCGGCAGAATTTTCGATAAAAGCACAATTGGTTACAGTTGGGCTGCTGTTAGTGTCGTTGTACATCCCGCCGCCGGAACTAGGCTCGCCCACCGCAAAATTCTTACTGAATTTGCAGTTGGCCACAGTCGGACTGCCGCCGTAGTTCCACATCCCACCGCCGAAGACGCTACCGTTGCCGCCGGTTATGGTAAAGCCGTCCAGAACCGCCGTCTCATCAGTATCACCTCCCGTTACCACGTGATAACTGTTGTCTGTGTTCAAATCAGGCGTATTGATATCGCCGCTGAGGATGGTTTCATAAACATTAGGGTTTCTGCTCTCCCACGGCCCGCCGCCGCTCGGGAACCCGCCGTAAACAGCAACATTGTTGATAAGCTTAAATGTCGCATTCTGGTCACCACTACCGGTGGGGTTAGCCCAGTTGCAATCCGGTTTGTACGTCCCCGCAGCCACATGAATTGCATTACAATCGCAGTACTGTGCCTGTGCGAAGGCATCCTGCAGGTTTGTGAAAGCATTCTCCCACGAAATGCCATAATTTGCGCCGATTGCATTTGCGTCCACGTAAATTGTATCACTCCAGCAACATACAGGGCTGTATTCATAAGCTGTGTCATAGATTTCCCCGCCACTACTTACCTGGCAATAGTTTGTGATTGTACCGCCCGGCTTGGGTTGTTCCACCTCTACAATCAGTGTGAGCTGATTTGTTTCAGGCGCAAATGAGCTGACATCCCAGGTTACGCTGTGAGAAAATTCGTTATAATCTCCGGCAGGCTCGGAAAAGACATAATTCACGTCGTTCGGTAGTAAATCGATAATTTTAAGATTCGGGTCCGAATAGCCGTAAATATTAAAGCCGATGCTGTAGTTTATGTAATCATTCGGTTCCCGACACTCACCATTGTTTACATCATCTGCTTTGGTGATTTCCGGACAGCAGGTTGGTGTAACTTCTTCGGCATACAGATTGAGACAGTCGCCGACCAGCTCACTCGTATTTATTATAACCCCGTTTGGCTCAGCCGTCGGATTGACCTGTACAACAAGCTCAATACAGTCGCAGGCGTCTGATGGAAAGTCTATCCCCCAGATAATCTTATGGTTTTCCGAATCGTAAAAACCACACGGGTCCGATGATACATAGTTAACTCCACCTGGCAGGAAATCAGTAATCACGACGTTCGTATCATGGTAGCCGTTAACATCGTAGCAGAGATGATAGATTATATCATCACCCGGTACAACGCAGTTGCCGCCAGGGACAATTTCCAGTTTGGTAAACGTCGGGCAGCATATGGCGGTATTCTCGGAGACCCAGTTAATGAGAAAATCCCCGCTTTTCATTTCGCATTCGTTTGTGATTTCACCGCACGGCGGAGCGCACTTCACTAATACCTTCAGCGTTTTAGGGCCGCTGCTTCCGGGCGATAAGGTGCCGATGTCCCAGGTAACTGTGTGGGAGTTCGAGTCATAGGTTCCACAGGGGTCTGATGAACGATATTCTACCTCGTCCGGCAGATAATCGATAATATTCACATCATTGATATCCGGTAAGTTCGGCCCGGCGGGGTAATTGTAATCAATCGTGTACGTTATTATATCACCCGGCCCGACACAGTCCCAGTCATTTACATCGTCAATCTTCTCAAAGGTCAAAGGAAGTGTGTTAAAGACTAATGGTGCGAACTCCGCTGTAAAGCCACTCAACTCATCAATATAACCGGAGTACGCTGAGAGTGACCTGTCACTTGCGATTCTCCATAATCCATTACCGGGATTGGCATTAACCATATCTCCGCCGTTCACGTCGTAACCAGCCACCCAAGTTCCGTCGTTCGCCTCGTATATATCAATATGCGTGTTATCGGAGTGAGCAAAAACATACAGATACCCCTCATTCAGTGTTGACCCGATGATATCTGTGCCTACCCCTGTTCCATTTCTGTCTGGTATAAAGACGCCTTGGTAATAAAAAGCTATACTCGCCACCCATGGCTGCGCACTCACTGTAACCGGTTTGTTACTCGTGATGGTGAAGTACTTATTTGCTCCGTTGGGGTAACTCTCTACATGGGCTTGGCCACTACTCAGTGTTCCTGACCAAATCGCAACATTGGGGTCGTTACCATCTTTAACACTTATCAACGTACCGTCATAATATGCGATGACTGTTAAATCTTGCGGCCAGCCTGCAATGTCACTAAGATAAGTATAGAACTCTGTGCCGTTCCACTTACCACTGACGGAGGGCACAAAATATGATTGGTCGTAGCAGGTCAAAGCCGAAACAGGTCTGTTGGCTGTTATATGAAGGTATTTGTTTGAAAGGCTTGAATTGGCCCAGTGTTCACCTTTATTCAAGCTGAATGAAGCAATATCCGCATAGACGCCGTTGGTAACTTCCTGTTGAACAGTTACCTGAGTGCTGTTTTCATAAGCAAAAACAATAAATTCACAATGTTGGAATAAGGACGGCGCATAGGTGTAAAACTCTCTGCTCACTCCTCGGCCGTCGGCGTCCATCGCATAATAACCGCTTATACCACTCGTCGCTGCATCTCCGGTCAGAACAGCGAACTTATTTGAGCCGGCAACAAAGTAAACACCTTGGGAAGTATCGACCCAAACATGTTGCCCTTTGTTTAATACGTTGGGTTCGACTGCAACAGGGTCACCGGCCGAATCATAGAGTTCCACCTGAGTTCCGTCTTCGTAGCTGAAAAAGATAATATCGTCCGTCGTGAAGATGTACGAACTGTACGCCAAAGAAGTGGATACTTCACGTGTACTGGCAGCATAAACGGCATCTGAATAATCGCTTGTAATGTTAATATCCATACTATTCCGCAACTGCTCTGTCCTCATTCCATAAGGACCAGGAACATCTGCATTGTCTGCCGTCGCATAGGCTGGCTTTGCCTCAGCGGTTACGCAAATGCTGCTGATGAGGATAATTAGTGATAAAATTAGCGACGATTTTTTGACTGACATTCCTTCCTCCTTAAATTGAGCATTGTTTATGAAAGGTAAGCGCAAAATTTCCGCTTTTGGGTGATTTTCCCGGACAGAGCTACATCCTGTGAATATGGCCTGCTCTTGAAGATGTCCCTTATCCCCATAAATGCCCCCTTCTTTTCAAATTAGACGTATTTATGGGACCCTTTGTTATCTTATTTGCAAAAAAAAATCAGGAAAAAAATATTAAATCTCCCCAAAACTTTTACACTAGGGGTTTTGATTGTGTTTTCCCAAATCTCAGACTATAATGCCCATCCTGATAAGTTTGAGGTGCCCAAATGGCTGAATCCGAGAAAGTGGTATTGGCATACAGCGGCGGTCTTGATACCAGCGTGATTCTACCCTGGCTAAAGGAAACCTACGGCTACCAAGTAATAGCCTTCGCAGCCGACCTCGGCCAGGGAGACGAGCTTGACGGAATTAAGGAAAAAGCTATTCGCTCCGGCGCCTCTAAATGCATCGTAAAGGACCTCCGTGCCGAGTTCGTCGCCGATTTCCTCTGGCCGCTTCTCAAATCCGGCGCGGTCTATGAAAACGGTTACCTGCTCGGCACCAGCATCGCTCGTCCCATCATCGCCAAACATCAGGTCGAAGTCGCACACGCCGAAAATTGCACTGCAGTCGCCCACGGAGCGACCGGAAAAGGCAACGACCAGGTGCGGTTTGAGTTGACTTATATGGCCCTCGACCCGAACCTGAAAATCATCGCGCCCTGGAAAGACCCCAAGTTCGAATTGACCAGCCGCGAAGCAGCCGTCGATTACGCCAAGAAACATAAAATACCCATCGACCAGAGCAAAAAGAAAATCTACTCGCGAGACCGCAACCTCTGGCACATCAGCCACGAAGGCGCTGACCTCGAAGACCCTGCCAACGAGCCGAAAGACGATTTGTTCGTAATGTCCCAGCCGGTTTCAAAGGCCCCCGATAAACCCGACTACGTCGAAATAGGTTTCGAAAAGGGAATCCCAGTAAAACTCGACGGTAAAGCAACCGATGGCGTTAAACTTATCGAGACTCTTAATGAAATCGGCGGCAAACACGCAGTCGGTCAGGTTGACCTCGTGGAAAATCGACT
>CAYSTP010000115.1:0-6981 GCA_964434085.1 uncultured Pirellulales bacterium | reverse complement strand
TTTATCTTCGGACGCGGTAGATTTGTTCCTGGTCGCTCCAGTAAAGCTGGGCCTGATTGCTCTGCCACCACTGCCGCCATTGCGGCTCGGTCAGGACAAAGGCGCTTTGCACCAGCATTACATCAGCATCTATCGGCTGAGAGTTCACCCAGGCCTTCCATTCGTTCTCGACGTCGTCGAGATTGCCGCCGTAAACGGTCGTCAATACCTCGACGGCTGCTGAGGGGTCTTTTGCAGTTTTCCAGCCCCTTATACATTCGCGGAACAGTCCTTTTTTATGGAGAAAAAGCATTAACGAGCGCGCAGCACACTGGTCGGGTTCGGCGGAGGCCATCAATCTTCTTATACTGAGCCTGTCGGCCATTGATTTGGTGATGGGAAACCGCCAATTGCTGAAATAGCCGAAGGAAATTTCGAGGTTGCCTTCGGCGTCGAGACGGCCTATGAATTTTTCAAAAAAGGTGGCGATACCCTCATCAACCCATTTCGGCGGTCTGGTCTCGAAACTCGTTGCTATGAAGTGGTGGACAAGCTCGTGCGTCGTGGTGCCGAGGCCGCTGTCACAGTTGACTACGATAATATTATCATCCGGGCCCATGTAGAAACCGTAAGGCGTGTAGCCCTTGAACGTTTTTACAAAAGTATCGTAGGTATAAGGGTCACCGAACAGGTAAACGTTTAAGCGCTTTTTCTGCCCAACCTCAAAGTACTGTCTATCGAAGTAATCGAAGAAGCCTTCGAAGAAGTCCGCATAATACTGCACAGATTCGGCGCCAAGGTTGGTATAGATTTGGAAATGCTCGGTTTTACGCACATTGGGCAAAAGGCTGCGGGGGTAGTGCGTATAGTACAGCCGTCGTAAACTCGATTTGTGCCTGGCGACGACAAAGAAAAACGCTGCAAAGACCACAACTATAATGACCCAGAAAGTTCGCGAAGGTTTCATTCGACGATGCACCTGATATTTCATTTGCGTTTTCAGGCGTTTAGTTACACCCAAAGTAGCCTATGCTAAATCGCACGTCAAACAAATTGAAGAGCAAGCATCCGACAATATCCCGGATTAAAACATTGCAATGACGATGCTTAATGAAATTATCGAAAGAAGCGTTGTGACAACTACGATTGATGCTGAAAGCTCTTCGTCGGCGTCGAGCTGCCGGGAATAAATATGCGACGATACGGCGGTCGGACAGGCCAAAAAGACCATGGCAACCAGCTTCTCTGCAACCGAGACATCCAGCAGCATAAGCAAAAAAAATCCGATAAGCGGCGCGACAGCAACTTTAATCAGAGAAGAAAATACGGCGGGCAGTATTCGGTCCATATGCAACGGCCCAGCCAGGGACGCCCCGATTGACAAAAGTGCAAGCGGCAGAGCCATCTGTGAAAGCGCCGCAAACGTCCTGTCGGCAAACGCAGGAAGTGAGCCGACAGCCAACGAATAAACTATTCCCAACACGCTCGAAATTACAAGCGGATTTCTCACGGTTTCAAAAACCACACGTTTCCATGCACTTGTGTCCAGTTTCTGTTTTCCTGCAAGCAGCACGGTTATCGCTGCGATATTGTAGGCAGGGACAGTCATTCCAAGAACCAGCGCCGCTATGAATGAAACCTGTTCACCGCCGGCATTGTCACTATAAGCAGCGCCATAGAGAACTATAGGCAGACCTATATATGCAAGGTTTCCCCTGAACGAGCCTTGAACAAAGGCGGCGGTCGAGGCCGCGGGCAGCCTCATTAAGGCTGTGACGGCATAAGCGACAACAATACAGCCGACCATACCACAAATGATAACCAGATAGGCCCTGCCGGCCTGGGAGAAGTTAAACTCCGATGCAGCCATTTTATAGAAAAGAAGACAAGGCAGGGCAACGTAATACACCAGCCTTGCGAAGCCCCTGGCGAAATCCGCGCTAAAAAAACCGAACCTTCTAAGCAGTCCCCCCACCGCTATTATCAGAAACACCGGCATAACTGTATTTATAACGCCCATACCAATCAGCAAGTCATGTCAGAATAGTCGCTACTTCTGTCGTCTTTCAATGGCAGCCAGGAGTATCCCGGAAGCGATAAGCAGCCTTCGGTCAATCGGCGGCTGAGGGTCGATTATGTTCATAGTATATTTAAGTATGAAAGGATTGAAGTGCTGCCTGAGCACTGCAATTGTCCTGCCGTCCAGCGACCTTGCATCGTAGCTCTGCGGTATCAGGTTTATGACCCTGCTGGCCACGGCCCCGAACATACTGGTCTCTGTCAGCGTTCCGATTTCCGCTCCTTCACCCGCCAGGAAACTCCATTCGTCCCTGAAAATCGACTTGAGAAATTTTCGGCGCAATGCGCCGATAAACTGGTCGTTCGTCGAGTCGAAGACATTGTACGTCGCGCCAAGGTCGAGAATCTGCTTTGTATTTATACGAAGCAATTCCTCGGTCTTGGTCTCGTCCGAGTATACGCGAAAATCCTCGCGGAGCCTGAACGCCTTCTGCTCGGAGTAGAAAATGACATTGCCCGCGGTGTCGTATGCGTGGAACGCGCCGCCAAAAATCTTAAAGACCTTCCTTCGGAACAAATAATACTCCTGCCCGAACGCCGGATGCAGCCCTTCTGAACCTTCCATATCGAGTCTCCCAAAATCATGCAATATCAACCCGGCCCCGGAAAGAATAGGCAACGGACACCTTCGCGTCAAATCAAATCTGCAACCTTGTAATAGGCCTTGTTTTGCATATAATAACCATCTGATTCCGTTTGGTTTATCTGCTGACCGGCTTTCAGGAACTTTTCGATGGCGAAACTGGCTAAGTTAGATGACATCGTATCACTATGCAAGAGACGCGGTTTCATATTTCAATCCAGCGAGATTTACGGCGGCCTGGCGAGCTGCTACGACTATGGGCCGCTCGGAGTCGAGCTGAAAAACAACGTAAAAAGGGCCTGGTGGAAATCAACGGTCCGGATGCGCGACGATGTGGTCGGACTGGATTGCAGTATCCTGATGCACCCGATGGTGTGGAAGGCATCAGGGCACGCGGATAAGTTCGCAGACCTTATCGCCGAGTGCAAAAAGTGCAATACCAGGACCCGCGTTGACCACCTGCAGGACAAAGACGCCGAGCACGCGGAAGAACATACGGTGCACGCCGATATCGAAAAGGAGATGGCTGCGGCGCACGATTTGGGCCGCAAGGTCTGTCCAAGCTGCGGCACGGTCGGGCAATTCACCGAACCGATGCCGTTTAAGCTGATGTTCGAGACACAGATGGGGGCCAACATCGATGACGCGATGACGATACACCTTCGGCCTGAGACCGCACAGGGCATATTTGCCAATTTCAGAAATGTCCTGGACACAACGAGGGTGAAAATCCCCTTCGGTATCGCACAAATCGGAAAGAGTTTTCGCAACGAGGTCACTACCAAGGCATTTATCTTCCGAACACGCGAGTTCGAGCAGGCTGAGCTGGAATTCTTCTGCGAGCCGGGTACCGACGAAAAATGGTACAAGCACTGGAAAGAAAACCGCTTTAACTGGTATCTCGATTTGGGAATCAAAAAGGAGAACCTTCGATTCCGTGAGCACCAAAAAGACGAGCTGGCGCACTACGCCAAGGCCTGTGTCGATGTCGAATACAGATTCCCATTCGGCTCAGGCGACTGGCAGGAGCTTGAAGGCATCGCCAACCGCACCGACTACGACCTGCGGCAGCACCAGCGCGGAATAAGAACTATGAATAAATGGTACGAAAACGACCGCGACTCGTCGAAAATCAGCCTGGCCGACGAGGCCGCCGATTACGTCAAAGGTCCGCTTTCATACTTCGACGACCAGGAAAAGAAAAGATATATCCCTTATGTAATCGAGCCGAGCGCCGGCATTGACAGAAGCGCCCTTGCCTTTTTGGTCGATGCGTACGATGAAGAAATTGTCCGCGGCGAACAGCGGAACCTCCTTCGCTTCCATCCGTCCATTGCCCCGGTAAAGGTTGCTGTATTTCCATTAGTCAAAAAGGACGGTATGCCGGAAATAGCCCGCCGGATTTATGACGACTTGAAGAAATATTTCAATTGCTTTTACGATGAAAAAGGCGCCGTCGGCAGGCGGTATCGCAGGCAGGACGAAGCGGGCACGCCCTACTGCATAACCGTTGACGGCCAGACGAACGAAGACGGCACTGTCACCGTCCGCGACAGAGACTCGATGGACCAGATTCGTGTCGCCACCGACCAGCTAAAAACGCATCTGCGGGAAAAACTTGATATATAACAGGCGTCTGATGTCGTTCTTGTATTGCGAATCGCGGCGAAGTTTGATAAAATATATATTATGACACCTACAATCCGGCACGACAGACAGCAGGAATCGATGGAGGCCAAGACACGGTGGTTTCGGTCGCTATCCATGGCCGACCGTATGCAGGTCTTCTGCAGCTTTACCGACTTAGCTTTGTCGGTCAATCCCAGCCTGAAGGGTCGAATGCATGCTCAACCGATTGCAGGACGTGTTCAAGTCCTTTCAGCAACACGAGGTTAAGTACGTAGTCATCGGAGGGGTAGCCTCGGTACTGCACGGCGTCCCTCGCGCGACCTTTGACCTGGATATTCTTATCGAAGCCACCGCTCAGAACGCGAAGCGACTTTTGAAAGCCCTTGCCGAAGCAGGATTCGGCACCGCAACTATGACCAGCGCTGAAGACATAGTGGCCCATGAGATTACCGTATTCAACGACCGAGTCAGGATTGACGTACAGACTAAGACGCCCGGTGTGACTTTCGAGGAAGTTTGGCTGCGTCGCAAGACCATAAACTACCAGGGACAAGACTTCTTCGTTCTATCCAGAGATGACCTCATTGCCTCAAAGCGGGCGTGTGGACGTGATGTTGACATTGAGGATATTCGCCTGCTGGAACTGCCCGACGGCGGCCAAACAAATACCGGGGAATAACCCCGTTGCCGTAAAGGAGCGTGCGATGAACAAAACCACAGTTACCACCGACCAGCTAAAAACCTATCTCCGCGAAAAACTCGATACGTAGACAGCTTACCGTATAAATGACAGAAAAATTTGAAGATTCAGGGGTTCTCGTTAGTACTTTATAGAGGGGGCGGACAAAGGAATACGAAATGCCCGAAGACGGAAAAATCGAGCCTTCGAAACCCGGAAAAACAAAAAAGCGGCTAATCGCTACAATAATACGGTGGCTTTTTATCGCACTGTTTGCCGTATTATTGTTACTTGGATTATTCTTTCATGCGCCGTGGAAGGTACTAACACTCCTGTCGATATTTCTTGCGGCTTTGACAGTATTGCCAAGACCTTTTCGCAAGTATTTCTGGGGTTGCGTAGGGGGCGTTGTAATTGCAATTACAATATGGGTTTTTCTTCCTGATGAAATGGAAGGCTGGCGACCTTATACATTCGATAAAGAAGTTGCCGCCTTAAATGCAGAATATGCCATACCGGATGAACAAAACGCCGGCATTATCTACGAAAAACTTGCCGAGACATTTGACGGCTTGCCGGATTTTAATATCCCTGACGATGACTACACCTTCGATGAACTTAGCCGAAAGCAATGGACAGTGGAAGAATACCCTGAATACGCAGAATGGCTAAGCAAACAGGATACCGCCTTAGATATGCTCATGCAGGCAACCCAATTAGAAAACTGTCATTTTCCCATCGATGCAAATGTTTTTTCCTGCCCAGAATCAGGAGAGCCTATATACCCTGCCGCCCTACGATGGGCGAGGTTTCTCGCTTTCGCTGCCCAATGCGACCTGGGTGAAGGCAGAGAAAACGAAGCATTGGACAAATACGTTGCGTTATTGAAGCTTGGAAACCATTTTAGACAACAACCCAGCGCAATTTACAAACTGGTGGGCATGGCAACTCAGGCTCTTGGACTCAACAGTCTCAATGAATTTATTATGGAAACTCTGCCGAATGAAAAGAGCTTTGTCCAGATTGAGCAAGCACTGCAACAAGCAAACTTTGACCCGTCATTTGATATTCAGTCCATGTTAGAGTTTGAGAAGGTTTACAGAAGAAACGAATTAGGCGTTTTTTACCAGATAAACGACCAAGGCAAGACACGGCTTACTCGTGACCCGTTTTGGCATGTCAGGGAATATAGCAGAATGATTGTCGAGGCCGAATTAATAAGAGACCCTAATGATACAAAGTATTATAAGCTCCTTGCTGACCCGCAGTTCTGGCAGATGAAACTGTGTAAAGTTTTGACAATTGTACTGTGGTTCTCGGCGCCGTCGAATCCGAAGGATGTTGGTGTGTTGGTAGATAAATATATTGAGAGACAACAAGTGTGGGCAAATCCTGAATACACCCCGCAAAATCCTCCTGACCCGCTAAATAAATTTTTGACACCGGTTAGTTTTGGTCTGGCAGGTCTGGACTTCCGATATTTAGCAAAGATGCAGGCCGATATGGCAGAAGGTTTTTACCCTCAATTCCGTAATTTTCAAAAAAGATTTGCCGCAGACATATCCGGCACACATTTGCTCATCGCACTGCAAAGATATAAAAATAAAAACGGCCTATGGCCCGAAGGGCTTATTGAGTTGGGGGGCTTGACCGAAATCTCGAATTTTATAGACCCCCTAAGCAAAAAACCGTTTGCTTATAAAAGGGACGGTGAAGTATTCAATTTATATAGCATAGGTCTAAACGGTATTGATGAAGATGGAAAGCGAGAGAGATTGGTTTGTAGCGAGACAACCGGTTTTGATGAGCATAAAACAATAAATACAGGCACTGATGATTGGCTGATTTGGCCGCTAAAGTTAAATTCAAACGACGAGGAAGGAGCAGACCCGAACGATGACGGATAAAACGAGAATTTCGGACCTCGAAAATAAAACGGGACAGGATGTTACGCTTTGCGGCTGGCTGTACAACAGCCGCAGCAGCGGTAAGGTGCAGTTTCTCGTTTTGCGGGACGGCACCGGTCTGTGCC
>CAYSTP010000114.1:0-7062 GCA_964434085.1 uncultured Pirellulales bacterium | reverse complement strand
CTCCGCCGGTCTTGTCATTGGTTGTCCAGGCGTTTAGATTTGCAGGAATTGTCACTGTAGTATTTCCGGTTGCATCTGAATCAGCAGATGGGAAATCCGATTTAGTCTTCTTTTGTTACGGGAATGAGTTCCTCATTTTTATAGATGTACTCTTTGTCCAAAATTTTGTCTACAAACTTATCACCATCTTTTAAGCCGAGATTCTTATAAGTAAAAGTATTTTCCGGCAATGCTACATTCACCTGCACATCACTAAAAGTCGATTTCGACTCTTGCCGAAAACGGCCATCAGCTACATCGTATTGTATATAACGTCTTTCGCACGGTACAAAAATTCCATCAATTTCATTAAAATCTGCGATAATTTCATATACTTTTATGTTTTTGCTGTTTTTATGTTCAAAATGAGTGGGGTTAAAGCCCTTTTCCCCGTCCAGAACAAATATCGTGGACGGCTTAGTCCCTCCCTGAATTATTAATTGGACACGATAGGTAATGCCTTTTTCGGTTTGAGCTTTTTCAAGAACGACACCATAGAAACTTCTAATAATACCCTGCCTGTAATTTCGAAGGCCGTCTGAAAGCTCTGTCAGAAATACACAAACCGGTTTGTCTATATTAAAGCCAATCCGTGGATCGGAATCATCGGTAATTATTTGTGGGTATTTACGCGGCTGCTTTTCTGCGATTCTGCTCGATATGGTTCCGTCCTTATTTCTTCTATACGGACGTGTCTCGATTTCGTATTCTTCCGTGATGATTTTTGCCCTCTCTACAGACGCGAATGAAGTTTGATAAACAGTACCGTTTTCAAGGTCAATAAGCTCGGATGGTTTTGGAATATTCACGAACTTGAAAAAAAGGTCCTTTTCCAAATCGATTTTGAATTTACTTGTGCTCTTGGTGATATCAGCAATCTGGTTTGGCTCTATACTTGTAATACCGGCGAACTGTTCGAGAACCTTTGCTGCGCGTGAGCCTCGATATACAAGGATACGCTCAATCGATGCTTTGCCCTGCAATGTTTTAATCTTCTCAAAATTGGCTCGTGTAACGGCAGCCAGCATTGCCAACTCATTGGGAACTTCGTTGGGGTCAACCTTCTGAAAATCTTCAGTTTCGGTGCTTGTGGCTGGATGTGCAAGACTGAAAATGAGTGTGATAATCAATAATTTGACAACGAGTTTCCCGTGAAAGTTGAATTTAGTTGACATCATTGTTTGGCTCCTTATCTTAATTTATTGTGTCCTGCTTTTAGCAGGATTGGTCGCAGGAAATATGACGAACTTGTATAACGACGCTTTACTTCAATCGCAACCATTCATCTGTCTTATACTTCAATGAGTTCATCTTTTTGATAAATGAATTTTTTGTTCATAGATTTGTCTATAAAAGTATCTCCTTCCTGCAATGTTTTGTATCAGATAACTAACGCGGCTGAATTACCTTCGGAGGAGAGACACGCATATCATTTATAGTATATTCATTCGGAACATCTAAACCGAATGTGTTTTCGGAAAAAGGTTGTCCAATCACAACACTGCTGACGTTTATTGTTTCGACCTTTTCTTCTTTGCCCGCTTTGTCAAAATACTTACTCTCTATTAACCGTGGGAATAGCTCGCCGTTTCCTTTTGCTTTTGCAAACTCTTTATATTCGACGGTTTTAGAAACCAGGCCAGACTCTTTGTCATACCAGACAATCTTGCGGCATATACGCCAATCATTGGGGTCTAATGATATTTTGTATTCTGTTTGGCCGTTCTCAATATTAATGCATTCTATTTCATCGGTAGTTTTACCCTCAATAGTGCCTGTACCGACATAGAATAAATCTTTCTTTTTATACATATTTGTATACTGTGACGGATTAGGATTACATAAATGCATAATATCTAATAAAATGGCCTCTTCAACTTTTCCAAATCGCAGCACCTCATAGCCTGACCACCGCCTACCACTCCATATCGTTGCTGTTTTAAATTTATGGTCGATAAAGTAACTCGGGTCATCTTTTCCAAACCCGGTATTAATTATGGTTCCTTCATAGTTCGTTTCCGTTTTTTCTTTGTTTGAAAATATTTTCGTATCATTGTGCAGTTTTAATCCAGAAATCCTCTTTCGAGTTTCACTTAAGCTGATTTCACTACCGTCCGGCAGAGGAAAACCAAGGCTTCCAATACTCAGTGACCGGCCTGATTCCTCGCTTAGCTTCTTCGAGGTTTCTTCTCTTTTTCGTTGTTTTTCTTTCACGGCTTTTGGTCTTGTAATCACCTCTTTCGTAAATGAAATATCTATAGTCATATTGGTATAAGTTTGCCAATTGAGACTATCATAAAGGCGTGTTTTCTCATCATTGCTAAGTGAATTTGCAAGGATATTCACATTGGAAGTAAGAGTCACAGTGATAAGAAGTAACAGAAAAGTCTTTCTTTTTTTTATAAACATTGGTTTTACCCCTTTCATGTCAATACTGATAATGTACTAAAAGCTGAAACTCTGATAGTAGATTTTCTGTACCTTTCATAATTTCTATAATACAAGCACCGGTTACAATTTGCCAACAAATAACATTATTCACAGGATCCTCCATAGCATCTATAGTCAGAACCAAAGATTGCTTCCGGTTCATCCCAAATAGTACATTTGATTGTCAGACAGCCGCAGTCAATGCCTTCATCGTAAAACAGGCAGTTTTGACAGTCCATCAAGGCCTGGGTGCACGCCTGGGGGTCTCCCATACCTGTACACATTGCTCCGCAAGCAAGGATAGCTGCATCGCATACAAAAAAACATATTTCTGTATTTAAGAGCCAACACGCAATAACCCCGCACAAGTCTTCACCTTCCGTGCATCCCCAGTGCCATCCAACCTGTACATTGTTAAACAGCCCGCAGTCCGTATATCCAGACGCACTACGCTTGCAATTGTGATACTGTGTCCGAATTACACCATCGCTACAACTGCCAGAAGACCACATGCAGTAACAATCACCAGCTTGCTGAGGAGGCAATTCCTCAAGGGTCCAGCAGCATAATCCGCATGTTCCATCATCGCAGCATTTATCGTTGATACCGCATATCCTTCCAGTTCCATCATAACAGCACTTGTGCGTTGCAGGATTATAGCAAGTCAGCTGGTCACAGCAGAACCATCCCGCCGGACAGCAATTTACGTAGGCACAATTAAATTTACACACACAGTCCACACACTCGAAGCACCAAAGGCAATCGTAATCATCACAGCACTGTGAGGTACAAATGCACCAGCAGTTTATACACGTTTCACAATCCGAACAGCCGAACCAGCAATTCCCATACGGTAAACACCAGCAGTCATCACAATAAGTGCAATCTGGACAGCCGCTCCAGCAATTGCCATAAGGGATCCATATGCCATCCCGGCATTTATAACACTCACCCGGTGGAGGTCCTTCACATTCCCAGGCTATCGCTGGGATGGCGAGTATGAATAACATTAAATAAGCCGGTAAAATAATGTTAATGGATTTTATCTTCATTTGTCCTGTCCCTCCAATGTTTTAAGCCTGGTCTTTACAGTTTCTATTATTCGTGAATCAGCCTGGAAAGAGTTCTCTATGAATATGTTATAGAGCTCAACGGCTTTTTCTGATTCACCGATTTTTTCGTAAGACTGACCCAAAGGTAATACCACAAGCATTAATTGTTCAGGGTGTTTCTCCAAAAAAATTTCGAGATACTTAGCAGCCTGAGACCATTGTTCCTTTTTGAAGTTTATCTGGCCTAATTTAATTGCGACATATGGAACAGGTTCACTATCAGGATATCTTTCAACAACAGCCTGGTAGGCCTGTTCGATTTTAGGATTTGCTTCTGACTGCGGAATGTCACCTGAGTCTCTTAACTTTTCGTAATAGAATCCTATAAAATACTGGGCATCACAGACGAACTGATATTCGGGCCAGTTTTCTACCACGTCCTGGAAGTATTTAATGGCTTTTTGGTACTCCTGCAGATACTCGCTATAGAGAACGCCTGTGAAATAGTAAGACCGTGAAGTCAAACCGGAAGGTGGTAATTGCTGTATCACTATTTCATGGATTGTTATTGATTTTCTGTAATTTTCTGCTGCCTGGTCGTTTAGGCCTTCGTTTTGCAATCGAAGCCCTTTGTTGTAATAACTATCTGCTATCAGGGATACCGCCATTTGTAAATCAGGATAATTGTTGAAGTCAGCGATGAGGGTGTCGATTCCGTCAAGGGCGCCGACGTCGTCGCCGGATTCGATAAGTGAAATGATATTCATACGTTCAAGGTTAATTTTAGCAATTTGGGCCTGTGGGCTTTCGGGGAAATGGTCTATTACCTGCTGATAGACGCTCTCTTCCTGTTCATATCCACCTGACCATTTGTATCCTTCTGCTATCCGGTAAAGTACCTCCGGCAAATCCGGATGTCCAGAAAAGTCGGCAACAAGTTTATCGAGAGCTTCTTCGGCCTGGCTGTAGTTTCCCGACATGATAAGAGACAAAACATCTGTCATTGAAATACCTAACTCTGCTTTACCAGCAGAGGAACTGTCGGGATGGTTCTGTATTACCTGCTGATAGACGCTCTCTGCCTGTTCATATCCACCTGACCATTCGTATCCTTCCGCTATCCGGTTAAGTATCTCAGGCAAATCCGGATGTCCGGAAAAGTCCGTAACCAGTTTATCGAGAGCTTCTTCAGCCTGGCTGTAGTTTCCCGATGCGATAAGAGACAAAACATCTGTCATTGAAATACCTAACTTTGCGTCACCAACACGGGAACTGTCAGGATAGTTCTGTATTACCTGCTGAAAAACGCTCTTTGCCTTTTCATATCCACCTGACCATTTGTATCCATCTGCTATACTGTAAAGCGTCTCCGGCAAATCCGGATGTCCGGAAAAGTCGGCTACAAGTTTATCGAGAGCTTCTTCAGCCTGGCTGTAGTTTCGCGACATGATAAGAGACAAAACATCTGTCATTGAAATACCTAACTTTGCGTCACCAACACGGGAACTGTCAGGATAGTTCTGTATTACCTGCTGAAAGACGTCCTTTGCCTGTTGATATCCACCTGACCATTTATATCCATCTGCTATACGGTAAAGTACCTCCGGCAGATCCGGATGTCCGGAAAAGTCGGCAACAAGTTTATCGAGAGCTTCTTCGGACTGGCTGTATTTTCCCGATTCGATGAGAGACAAGACATCCGTCATCGAAATACCTAACTTTGCTTTACCAGCCCAGGAACTGTCAGGATGGTTCTGTATTACCTGCTGATGGATGCTCTTTGCTCGTTCATGTCTGCCTGACCATTTGTATCTTTCTGCTATCCAGAAGAGTGCCTCCGGCAGATCCGGATTTCCGGAAAAATCAGCAACAAGTTTATCAAGAGCTTCTTGTGCCTGCTCAAATTTATTAGAAGCGATAAGAGACAGAACTTCCGTTCTTGAGTAAGCCAGCTGTGCCTTGTCGGCGTACGGACTACCTGAAAAGCTCTGAATTATTTGTTGGTGCAAGTCTTTTGTCTGGTCAAGTTTACCCGACCAGTGATACTGCTCCGCTATCAAGTAAAGCGTCTCCGGCAAATCCGGATGTCCAGGAAAACTGGCAATCAACTCCTGCGTTTGCACCTGTGCCTCAGCGTAATTGGCTTGCTGGATTAAGGAAATGATATTTGACTTTTCCTGCTCAAGGTCGGTATTATTAAGTGCATCAGCAAAAGCATAAATTACTATCAGAACGCTACATAAAAACAGCGAAATTATAATTTTTTTATACATTTACAGACCTCCTAAATGGACTTAAACACATTTGATTGAGCTTGGAATGAATACTATTTGTGACTTGTAATAACAACTGATGGGTGTATGTTACAGTTATCATTATTTGCTCCCGTGCTCCTAAAATCTCATTCTTTCCTTTTAATACTGTGGAGAGGTATTGTCAAGAAAAAAACAAGAAAATATTAAAAAAAATAAATATAAAGATTTCATAGATTTTGGCTGGAGAGTGAGTCTTATTTCTCGAATCAAAGGGCCTTTTGAGAGGTCCAGGCATTGGTTATAATTAATTTGAATCTAATCTAAAAAAAGCTTGTTTTTTTGCTGGAAGGATAATAATATATTGGCAGAGTCAGGAGCAGCCGAGAGATTGGTTTGGGCATTGGCTTATATTATTTTTCAGGAGTGCAGCGTATAAGTTCTGATGAAAGAGAAATCCTAGTCCTGATAAGGTTCAGGATTTTCGGCAGCTTGAGGTTTTTATCGCACATCGAGACGATGAGTGTTCTTAAACGAGCGTGCGTCAGGGCAGGATTGAAGATGAGATACAGCGAGGGGTATAATCCACGCCCAAGGCTTTCTTTGCCTCTGCCGAGAACAGTCGGAATCGAGTCTGAGGATGATTTATTGTGCGTCAGGATTGAAAAGACGGAGGCTGAATTTGACGCTGAACAGTTTATGACAAGGCTCGCCGGGCAGCTTCCGGCAGGCTGTGAGGTTGTTTCGGTAAAGGCTGTAAAAGACGGAAAATGCCCTGTGCCGACGGGAGCTGTTTATAGGATTGCTTTGAAACAAGATGTTTTCGAGAATGAAAAGGCCAAAGTGGAGCTTCGAGGGATTTGCAGCGATATACTTGGAAGCGAAAGAATTGTTATTGAGAGAAGGTTCGGGCCGGAAGGTTCGAAAAGCAAAAATATCGATGTGAGAGGATTTGTGAAAGATATTAGGCTAATTGATGATAGTTTTTTTGTCGAATGTAATGTTAGCGGGGAGGGGACGATACGAGTTGAAGAGTTCTTGGGACTTTTGCAGATAAAAGTTGAGCAGCTTGAGGGAGCAGTGAGGCGAGTGAAGGTACAGTGGCAAGAGAATAATTAACAGATAATTGGGTAAGCAAAGTTGTTGAGGGAAAAACGGGATGGCAAGAGAGATGCTTATAAACGTAGCGGAGAGAGAAGAGTGCCGGGTGGCAGTTGTCGAGAACGGTTCGCTTGAGGAGCTTTATATAGAGAGAGCGAGCTTAGACAGTCACGTCGGCAATATATATA
>CAYSTP010000113.1:0-7206 GCA_964434085.1 uncultured Pirellulales bacterium | reverse complement strand
AAATCCATTCCGTTTAGCAGTCGCCGGCACGGCGACTTTCATTTTCATTTAGCCCCGCAATTTTACCCGACGTAGTGCAACGAAGGCGAGTTATTGCGGGGTAATTATTTAGGCGGA
Organism: uncultured Pirellulales bacterium; assembly: GCA_964434085.1. GTDB lineage: Bacteria > Planctomycetota > Phycisphaerae > Sedimentisphaerales > Anaerobacaceae > JBBABK01. Next base: position 7,089 of record CAYSTP010000113.1, on the reverse strand, counting down.
ACGCGGGGTTTTCTGCAACCTGACTGACATACAGTTGTCACCGATTTAACGCGGCGTAGTCCCGATGATGTTTCTCGTCACGGTGATTTATCTAACTACGTTGCTCGTCCCTTGGGAAAAGTCATCCATAACTTTTGGCAGCAGCCGAAGTTGCAACTTCCAAAAGGTCGCTATGTATATCTTTATAAATAAAATCTTATTTTGTCTAAAAAAAATGAACGAGCTGGGTTCCGTTTAAGTATAGAGATACATCACAGATTTTTGCAACGACTGACAATGACAATTATCTGATAATTAATCAGATGCACCTGTGCGGACGGAACGTGCACTGAAAAGATAATAGTCAGGCCGTGAAGGGACTAACGGCACACCTTTCCGCTACTTCCCGACTCGGCCTTGCGTTAAGAAAACCGGACTTTCTTGTGAGGGAGACGCAAAAATGGAACCGAAAAAGTCACCCCTTTCATCGCTAACTATTTTTATCATCGGCACTTGCAGCGCGACAATGGCAAGACCGCCGAATTTTCTCGACATTTTTTGCACAAAAAACGGGTAACGTTTTTTTGAATTGCTGGACTATACCGTTTAGATGCTGTCCGATTCAGCGGATTTAGGTGTAGGGCCGATACCGATATCTTCTGAAAGGCTGGGAAAAGGGGAGAATTGAGGATTAGAATTGCTTGATTTGTTGATGTTAACGGTTTTTAGGGTGTAATACACATAATATTTTGAAAGAACTTTAACCAGAGGGAGGCCTAAAGATGGAACCGAAAAAGTCACTTCTAATTTTTTCATTAACTATCTCTGTCATGAGTACTTGCATCGCAGCCGAGGCAAAGTCGGTCTATGCAGGTGGAAGCGAGCCGGGGGTTGTCTATAAATACCTTGGCGAAACCTCTTGGAGGGAAGTATCTCAACAGCTGGGCGATGCAGTGCTTTGCCTCTGTGAATATGAAGGACGTTTGTATGCGGGAACTACCTTTGATACTTCAGAGGCGCTTGGTTCCCAGTCCAGTCTCGGGGCCGAATTATCCGTATCGAAGAAACAGTCGTCTTTGTCGAGAGCACTTAGAAGTACTTATATAGGCCAAGTGTGGAGATACGAGGGTGGCACCGAGTGGACGCAGATAGTACAGGTAGTAGATACCAATCTGGTCAATCATCTGGACGATGAGGTATGTTCATTAATAGTCTTCAAAGAAAATTTGTATGCAGGCACCGCCTGGGGGGCAGGAAGACTCTATAGATATGATGGTGGTACTACGTGGAAAAAGGTTATTGAATATACGCGGCGAGAAGAAGACCCGAATACCCCATGGAGCGGTTTTAGAAGCCTGTATGTCTGGAATGACATTATGTATATCGGAGACATATTCTTGGATTACTTTGGTCACTATGATGGAAAAAACTTCACCTTTGATGCTGACTTGGGTGGAAGTTGCATCTGGGATTACGAAGTCTACGACAGCAACTTATATGCTTCCGCCTACCAGGGCAGAGTCCACAGGTCTTCGGATGGAAACGAATGGACCACAATACGTGGTAATCAGGATTACCACTCGTGGGAATTGGAAACGTTTCAGGGCCATCTTTATGTGACGACCGGGCCATATCTTGAAAGATATGACGGAAATGAGTTCAGTCATGTTTGGACCGAGCCAAATGGATACGAAATAATATCGATGATTAGCACGGAAGATGCCCTGATTCTCGGGGTTGGAAAAGAGGTTTTATATCCCTCGTCGGGAGTTGGTAAGGTCTACGCTTATTATGGTGATGGTAATGATGTTAATTTGATATCCGAACCCAGTATGGGTAGTGGAATACAGTCGTTATATTCAGGGCTGCCATGGATAAACCTGGCCAAGAGCGACGATGTTAATAACGGTAATTGCGTCGGGCCGGGTGGAGTAATAACTTACAAAATTTCTTACAGCTATCCAAATGAACCGAATTTGCCGGACATCAACGACGTTAACATTATTGATTATCTGCCGGATGAGGTGGATTTTGACTCGGCGGATTCTAATGGAATTTATGACCCTTGTTCCAACACCGTTACGTGGCAAATCGGCGTATTAGAGCCGAATGAATCGGGCTTCGTTATATTGACAGTTAGGGTGAACTGTCCGAAAAGTACAATCATGAACAAGTGTGAGATAAGAGGCGGAGAGAACCTCTATAATACAGAGTACGAATACACACCTGTATGCTGTTGCCCGACTCTTGCAAAGGTTGATGGTGTCAATGACGGTGATTGTGTCGGGCCGGGCGATTACATTACTTACAAAATTGATTACAATTACCCTGCCGGGCCTAATTTGCCTGACTACAACGATGTCAATATCATTGATTATCTGCCGGAGGAGGTGGAACCGAATAATCATTACGACTCTAACTACAATCCAATTGACCAAACTTACACCTGGCATATTGGAACTTTGTCGCCCGGTGAATGGGGTTCCGTTACGCTTAAGGTCCAAGTCAAATGCGCTGCTCAATGCGGTACAATCACTAATGAATGCGAAATGAGAAGCGAAAATACCCCAATAGTCGAGGCGGATGAAAGTACCGAAGTATGCTGCCCAACACTTATTAAGGTTGATGACGTAGATGACGATGAATATACCTGGCCGAATGGCTATATAACCTATTCCATTTGCTACTCTGCCAACGGCTACGGCGATACGAATGTCAAAATCGTCGATGACTTGCCGGACGAAGTAAACTATGTCTCATCAGACCCCTGCGGGAGCTATAACGACGTCAATCACACAGTAACCTGGAACGATATAGACTTTCCAGCAGACGCCTACGATTGTATTGAACTTGTCGTTCAGGTTAAAACAAACACTGAACCGGATACTGAAATTACAAACCAATGCTGGATGAAAGGCCACTGCATCGACCTTAAAGCCGAAGAAAATACGTTTGTAGGCCCATACCCCGGTTTATATATTGACGAGGTAATGGCCGACGACTCGTGCCTGTATATCAGGTTTGAAGAAGATGACCCGTGCGACTGGTCTGGCAACGATTATTGGGTTAAGGCTCATCGGCGGGTGCGTATTGAAAGGACAGCGGGTTCAATGGGCAAAGCCGCCTATCTATTCCAGAATGGCTGGATTGCAGCGGCAAATCAGCAGACAGAACCCTCAAACGACCCTTGTTTTGGTCATCAATACGCCTTTGCCCCGAACGACATATCCTTTGAGCTTTGGTTTAAGGCCGATACAGACATAGATAACAAGGCAGCATTCTTCAATCAGGCTGAGAGCATAGAGAGGTACTACCAATATTTTGAGCCAAGTGGAGCTCCGGCAGCAGGCAGGTATAACACGCAGTTGCGCGCCATGACATACACTAAGCCGGAAGAAGAATGGGGCTGGAGGTACACAGAGCCGAATGTATGGCCGGTGGATGGAGATTGGCACCACCTTGTCGTTACCTATGATGAACATGCCGATGGCTTTGATCCAAATCTGCGCGTGAAAATGTATTTGGATGCTGAACTTGTCTTAGACGATGCTAATAGCGGTGGTGGAACAGTTGGCCCTGAGATGGATCACATTCTTATTGGTATTTTTAGAGAAGAATATAGTGGGGGTTATTTTGAAGGATATATCGATGAGTTTGCAATTTATCCCAAAGTTTTGAGCCCATGCCGTATTGCGACTCATTATGCGGCCTGGTGGGCTAAGGATTGTAACGAACTCTGGGACAGAGAATTGGTGGGAATGCAGCCGGGTATTGACCCTATTTTCGCTTTTATCGACCATAACCGAGACTGCAAAATCAACTTTTACGATTTTGCTATCTTTGCCTTGGACTGGGCACTTTGCAACGACCCGCAAGGCGGCGAAGGTTGTGCGCCGAACTGGCCGTAGGAAATTGCCATATCGATAAAAAAACAAGGCCGTGAGCTTTTCACTTACGGCCTTTGCCTTATCCCGTCAAAAAAAACAGTGTTAATCGGTGTTAATCAGTGTCTGACTTTTTTGTGGTTTTTCACGACGGCAAGTAAAAAAGGCCCTGCCGTTTCCAACAGGGCCCAGTTGGCTCTCCGGGGAATGTCTTTTCTTAGCCGGGCACTACGTTAGTTGCACACGGCCCCTTTTTGCCTTGCCCAACCTCGTACTCGACCGACTGACCTTCGTCGAGCGACGCATAGCCGCTCGTCTTAATCTCTGAGTGGTGGACAAACAGGTCCTCGCCGCCGTCATCGGGAGCGATAAAACCAAAACCCTTGTTCGCGTTAAACCATTTTACTTTACCTGTACTCACTTAAACTGCTCCTTGGCCCGGACATAAGCCGCATAACTTAATACCTCTGATTTTTATTTGGGAGATACTCTCGAGAGGCGCAAGAATAAAACCCACGCTTGCCATTAAACCATGTCCCCTGATTCGATTCAACAAATAATTTTTTTTCATTTCTATTCCGCTTTTGCTCTTTCTCACCCCGCATGACCAATTCCATTCACACGGTCCGCGCGACGCAGTACCAGACTGACCCCCAATTTTAACCCCAAAACGCATGTCCGATTGTGGAGACGTGACTTGTGGTTGGTAGTTCGTGAATCATCCAAACTGCCTTGAAACGGCAGGCTGAATATTATGTGTTCTGAATTCCCCGTAATACCGTAAGGCATCCACGCAATGTCCCGCGCAGCGTGGCCAAGCCCACTTACGGGACTGCGGAGGGGCCCCGAGGGCTGTCTCCTGTATTCTTTGCTGCCCTTATGCCCCTGTGCCCTTACGCTCCTGTTTCCTTACGCTCTTATGCTTTCTTACGCCCCTGAGTTCCAATATAAGCTTTGCTTATGACATCATAAGTATTTTTAATTTGACTTTTTACCCCCCTTTTTAGCCCAAAAACAAGGGTGCTCAAAAACGTTAAGAAGTCGCAAAAAACCATTCAAAAGCGCTCAAAACCTGCAAAAAACCTCTCAAAACCACTGTAACTTTACACTTGAAATGACAAAAAGGTCCGCTAAGCGGAAATAGGCGGGATTGGGCGGGTAAACGTGGGTTTGAGGGGTGAAAACAGGGGTTTTAAGAGAACGAGCGACTTAAAATACAGCCGGTCTTAAAATGACAATAAACGGCGTTTTCAGGGTTTATTTACAGAAGAATGACAATTATTTACACTTAAAATGACAATAAAATTAACACGTTTAACACCTTATGAGTAAGTCACTTGCAAGTGATTTAGTTTTTAAATTAACACAAAATGTCCGCAAAAGTGCGGACCTAAAAGCGCGGACATCGGACCTACCCTGCGGACCTGTTTTTAATTTTTAGCGGTGTTTTTGTTGTCGAAAACGGCTATTTTATAAGACGGCGACATTGAAAATTATATTGTGAAGTCCGCATATCGAAAAAGCGTTTTTGAGCTAAAAATAAGGGTAGTGTGCAAAAGTGGAGGAAACCAGATGTCCAATTCAAAAACTCTACTCTTTTTTTATGGTTTTTGGTTTGCCGTAAAGGCGACGTGGGGCAGCCTTTTTGACGTCATCTACGACGGCGGCCCGCCGCTGGTCGCGGTCCTGGATGCAACGAACAATCTCTTCTATGGCCGTATCGCCTGCAATCATACCCATAAGGGCTTCGCGTGTACGCGGCGTAAGGCGGTCAACCAGCAGGACACCAAGCGAACAGGTGTTACGGACGCCGTAGGTGTCGGCGTACCGGCGGAAGATGGGTCCCACTTTTTCGTGAAAATCTACCATGCTCTTGTGCACCATAAGTCTCACCTCCAAAAGAACTAATGACAAGGATAAGCGATAGCCTTAAAGATTTCAACAAAAAAGACTTACAGGGCCAATAAGCGGAATATAATCTGTAGGCGTTTCGTTTACAGAGCATACTCCCTTTTAGGGAGTCGAAAAGTGATTCACGCGCAAGCGAACAAAAAAGTCCTACTGCTTAAACCGCAGCTTGCGGACGACGGCGATTTTGCAGGCAATACCTACGTCGATACGAGCGGCTGGAAGTACGCAGAGTTTATCTGGATTGTCGGCGATGTCGACGTTGTATCGGGTGACGCGATAGGCTCAACAGCAGAAGGCACAGCGCCGTATATTGAGCAGTGCGGACCTGGACCGCTATAATGAGCGGATGCTGCCGGAGGCTTTTACCAAACATCTTGATTTATATCGGAGTAACCCTGTTATCCTGGCGGGACATCAGAGTAAGCTCGATGATGGTATGCCGCCGGTAATAGGCAAGGCGGCTAAAGTGTGGGTTGACAAGAGAGGTCTGTGGGCGATTATCGAATTTGCTCAGACCGGGCTTGCCGAGCAATACTGGCAGTTCTGCCGCGACGGCTATATGAAGGCGGTATCTATTGGATTTAGACCGACGCCTGGCGGGACGCATTTTGAGATGGAAGGGACAAGGAGGGTATTGGTTTATGATGAAGTAGAGCTGTATGAGATTAGCTGCGTTGCCGTGCCTGCAAATTCGCAAGCGCTTGTCCGCTCCAAGCAGGCTAAGCGAGATTTTGTGGCTCAGAAAATACGCGACCGCGAGCTCGCTGAATTAGCAGAGCTCGGCTATACCCCTGAGCGGTTAGAAGCCGACGCCGAAAAGTTCACAGCAGCCATAATGGGCACGAAAGTATCTGACTATTTTGCCGCGATGGTCGGCGGAAAGACAATGGACGGCGACTTCTTTGACGAGGAAATAATTAACGATGGTTTTTGCGGCGGTGATTTAGCTGATGAGGACGATTTTGCCGCCCAGGTGGAATTATCCGCAGCCGGCGATGATGAGCCCGACTACGTGGATATGATTGGGGCCGTTGAGTGTAAAAGTTTTACTGATGCTGTGCGGACACAGCGTCAATTTATATTTGAATAAACTATGAGAGCTTTCACGGAAAAGGTTCTTGCTGGTATGCCGCTTACTGCGGGAATCGAACGCGCAAACGTGAGTGCTCGCAGCGGACATAGTAACTCCTTTCTTAAATTCGCACAGGGGACCGGCTCTACCACGAAGCCGGTCCTTTTTTGTCGTGGGAGTGGTAACTTAGGGCCTGTAACAAAACCTGATTTATATGAAATTTGAACATATTAAAATACAGCC
>CAYSTP010000112.1:0-7273 GCA_964434085.1 uncultured Pirellulales bacterium | reverse complement strand
CGTCTTTGGTGAGTATGCTCTCGAATTTATAGCCTGCGCCGGTTATGTTTTCGGCGGCCCCTTGTTTGCGGTCGATAACGCAGACAATTTCGCTTATTTTGGCGCCTGCTTCGGTAATGACTTTGGCGGCTTCGAGCACCTGTCCGCCTGTAGTGGCAATATCTTCTACCAGCAGCACAACGTCGTTGTCTTTAAGCACCCCCTCAGTCATCTTGCCCGTGCCGTAGCCCTTTTTGCTGTTGCGAACGATGAGCCAGTTTTTGCCGGTCTCCATAGCAGTCGCCGCAGCAAGAGCGACTCCTCCCAGTTCCGCCCCGGCAATCAAAGTAACGTCATCGGTGACATACCGTGCGAATTCGGCGCCGAGCGCCTTTAATATATCCGGGCAGGTCTCAAACAGATACTTATCGAGGTAGTATTTGCTTTTCTTGCCGCTGCGAAGCGTAAAATCACCTTCCAGGTACGCGGTTTCTTTGATGCGCCTTATCAGTTCCTGCCTTTCCACGGTCAAGAATCTCCTCAGACGTTAAGTTCGACTTTTTTATTTATTGCCGAGTGATATTTTCTGCGAATGGGCGTCACCACCGAAGCCAGAAATTCATCCACCTGTTTCGGCGCCCGGCCGATGTAGTTTTCAGGCCGAAGCAGCCGCTCGAAATCGACCTTTCTAAACTCCATATCCGCCTTGAGCCTGCTGATTAAATCATTCAGCCTGCCGAAATTCTTCACCTGCGCCGCCGCTGCGTGGCTGTGCAGGCGAATCTTTTCGTGCAGCTCCTGTCGGTTTCCGCCGGTCTTGACCGCAGCCATAAGTATATTTTCGGTGGCCATAAACGGCAGCTCCGCCTCGACGTGAGCGGCGATGACTTTCGGATACACCACCAGTCCGTCGAGCACGTTAATCAGGATTTCAAGAACACCGTCAGTTGCCAGAAAGGCCTCCGGGATGACTACCCGCCGGTTGGCTGAATCGTCTAAGGTCCTCTCGAACCACTGCTCGGAGGCCGTCATCAGCGGACTCGATGCAAGACTTATAACCAGACGGCTCAATGACGTCGCTCGCTCGCATCTCATCGGATTTCTCTTATAGGCCATTGCCGACGAGCCAACCTGTGATTTCTCGAAAGGCTCTTCGATTTCCTTCAGGTTCGCCAGCAGCCGGATATCATTGCAGAACTTATGCGCCGACTGCGCTATCGAGGCCAGTGAGTTGATTACCTGCGTATCAATCTTGCGCTGATAGGTCTGGCCGGTGACTGCGCAGGTTTTAGTGAATCCGAATGCGGCGGCTAATTCTTTGTCGAGCTTTTTGACTTTCGAATTGTTTCCGTCAAACAATTCAAGAAATGAAGCCTGCGTACCCGTCGTGCCTTTGACTGCCCGCAACGGCAAATTTTCCAGCCTGTATTCGACTTCCTGCAAATCCATCACGAACTCGTAACACCACAGCGTTGCGCGCTTACCAACGGTTGTCAACTGCGCCGGCTGGTAGTGTGTAAAACCCAGCGTCGGCAAGGAACGATACTGCTGGGCAAACTTGCCTAACTGGTATATTACCGCGGCGAGTTTTTCGGCTGTTATCTGCATCGCCTCCCGCATTATTATCAGGTCCGCGTTATCGCCCACAAAGCAGCTCGTTGCGCCGAGGTGAATAATCGGCGCCGCCTTCGGCGCGGCATCAGCAAATGTATGAACGTGGGCCATTACATCATGGCGGAGCTTCTTTTCATAACGGGCGGCTTTGGCAAAGTCGATGTCCTCGATGTGCCGGGCCATCTGGTTTATCTGGCCCTGTTTGATGTCCAGCCCGAGTTTCTTCTGTGCCTTCGCCAGCTCCAGCCAAAGCTTCCGCCACGTGCTGAATTTCTTCTGTGCCCCGAAAAGCTCAGCCATTTCAACGGATGCGTTTCTCTCAACCAGCGGGCTGACGTAAACGTCCTTTTTCTTTGCCATCGTTACAATCTCTCATCGAAACTTATTTCTTTATTTTTTGCAGACGTCTTTCGAGCAGTTCTTCGATTTCCTCGATTGTCTCCGGGTCCAAATCTATATTCGCCGCCGGTGCAGTTTCTTTGGTTTGCTGCGGCCTTCTTGCCCCGACTATTGCCGCAGTTACTTCCTTTCTTCTCAGAACCCAGCTAATCGCAAGCTGGGCAAGTGTAATTCCGTTTCTCTCGGCTATGGGTTTGAGATTCTCAACCAGCTCGAGTGTAGCGCTGAATGCTTTCCCTCTGAATTCGGGGTCCATCTTCCGGTGGTCTCCTTCGGGCAGGCCGGCTACTTTTTCGGCAGTGAACTTGCCTGTCAGTAGTCCCTTCTGCATCGGGCTGTACACGACGACGCCTATATTGTTTTTACCGCAATACGGCAGCAGCTCTTTTTCTGTATCACGGCGGAGCATATTGTAAGGCGGCTGCAGTGACACTATGCCAGCGACTTTTTGTGCCCGCTGAATCTGCTCGACGCTGAAGTTTGACACGCCGATATATCGCACCTTGCCCTGCTGCTGCAATTCGGCCATCGCGCCAACTCCTTCTTCGAGCTGCTCGTCCGGCTCAGGCCAGTGCATCTGGTACAGGTCGATGACCTCGATGCGCAGACGTTTGAGGCTTTGATGACACTCGTTGCGGATACTTTCGGCCCGCAGGCAGCTTATTTTGTCTCTTTCTTCATCCCACACCAAGCTGCACTTGGTCGCAATGATAGGCTTTTCAGCAACGTCCTTCAACGCCCTGCCGATAACCTCCTCAGACCGTCCGCGTCCGTATACCGGTGCAGTATCTATCCAGTTGACTCCCTCGTCGAGCGCAGTGCGGATTGTACGAATCGAATCCTCGTCATCCTGCGGTCCCCAGCCGAATTCCCACGGCCCGCCGATTGCCCAGGCGCCGAGACCCACTGTAGTCAGTTCAAGGCCACTGTTGCCAAGTTTCCCTGTCCTCACAAGTATTCTCCCAAAGGGCTCTGCATTCGACCATTAGGATAAAGTATTCGCCCCGCATATCAATACTTTTGTGCTGCGACTTGAAAAACCACGCCACTTTTAGTACGCTTTGGCCCAAGGTGATATTATGCAAAAGAACAATACATTAAACCAGAGAATCAGGCTTGGAATCCTTTTGGTGTCTCTGTCTGCGCTCGTTTATGCCCTGCACTGGGTCATCTTTCGCGACGCTCATCACATCTTTATTTACCTGGTCGGCGACATAGCCTTTGTCTTTATAGAGGTCCTGATGGTCACTCTCATTATCCACGCGGCGCTTAGCGAAAGGGAGAAGCGCTCGATGCTGAAGAAGATGAATATGGTGATAGGCGCATTCTTCGCACAGGTCGGCACCAGGCTGCTTAAGTATTTCAGCGCCTTTGATACCGACGCAGACAGTATCTCAAAGCACCTGATAGTAAACAATGAGTGGACTGATGCACACTTCGATAAAGTCAGCAAAATCCTGAAAAATCGCGAATTCAAAATCGATTGCCGCAGGGGCGACCTTCCGGGCCTGCAACAGTTCATTGTTGCAGAACGAGGCTTCCTGCTCGGCCTTTTGCAAAATCAGAATTTGCTCGAACGCGAGGAATTTACCGAGCTGCTATGGGCCGTTACGCACCTGGCCGAGGAGTTATCCCATCGGCAGGGACTTGGTGAGCTGCCGGACAGCGACTATAAGCACCTGGCTGGTGATATTACCAGGGCATACAAACTTCTGGTCAGACAATGGCTCGATTACATGGAACATCTAAAGTGTAATTATCCCTACCTGTTCTCGCTGGCGATGCGGACCAATCCTTTCGACCCGCAGGCCAGGGTTGAAGTTGCCTAAAGTTACTACCACCCGCCCGGCTGAAGCGAGTCGCTGACCCTTTGGTTCCACCAGTTCGGGTCTCGCAGATACTGTTTGAGCATCATCGCCGCGATAACTCCGTCGCCGCACGCCGTTGCAAGCTGCATCGCCGCACCGACCCGGCAATCACCCGCCGCGAAAACGCCCGGCACCTTCGTACGAAGGTAGGCACAATCACACTTGATAAAGCCGGCCTCTGTCAGGTCAACGAAACCTTTAAGAAAACCTGTGTTCGGCACCATACCGATGAAAATGAAAACGCCGTCGCACGGATAATCTTCCGTCTTGCCCATCTTGATGTCCTTGAGTTTGACCGACTGAACCTTACCCTGCCCTTCAATCGCAGTAGCTACCGTGCTGTACTTTACGACCAGGTTCGAGTTCGGCTCATTCGCCTTTGCCAAAAGCTCCTCAGCCAGCACCTTCGTTGCGCGAAACTCGTCCCGCCTGTGGATAAGCGTCACCTTTTCTGCGAATTTGCACAGGTGCAGCGTCTCTTCGATTGCCGTGTTGCCGCCGCCGACCGACACGACCTGCTTGCCCTTGAAAAACGGCGCATCACAGGTGCCGCAATAGCTCACCCCCGTTCCGGCGCTTCTGAATTCATCCTCGCCGGGTATTCCCAGCTTCCTGTAATCGCTGCCCGGCGCCAGTATCACGACTTTCGCCGTGTATTTGTCATTATCACAACCGACCTCAATATTGCCGTCATCCAGTTTAGCCAGGCCTGTTACTTCGCTGCCGGTTTTTATTTCAGCCCCGAAATCCTCGGCCTGTTTCTGCATATTCATGATCAGGCCGGGCCCATCTACCTTTTCAAAGCCGGGATAGTTTTCGATTCGGTCGGTATTGCTGATTTGACCGCCGGGCATAAACTTTTCCAGCACTATCGTGCTCAGCCGGTCCCTTGCAGTATAAAGCGCCGCTGCCAGCCCCGCGGGCCCGGCACCGACGATTATGCAATCATATAAATTGTTTCCGCCGGACATATTCAGTACCTCTAAAATCCATTGTAGTTAAAGTCTGCCCTGTTTAATTGCCTGGCTTCTTTGCAGGATGTAATCTGCCCGCTCCGGAAATCGTCGCTTAAGGTCATCCTGTGAGGCTGGCTCCAGAACTAATATACCGTTTCGCCTTAACATCTTCTTAACAACTTGCATCTTATTGTCAAGATAAGTCTCTTCCGCTTCATTTAAACCGAGATATTCTATTTTCACAATACGGCTGATTTGTGATTCACCATTCGGTGCCTTGCTTACTGTAATTACCGCCGGCTTTACCTGCCCGTCACCAAAGATTATGTCAACCATCATTTTACTCGTATTGCTGTTTATCATTTGAACATACACGGCCTCAATAACGGCACCAGGTATAGCCGCTTCACCGATTTTAGCCTCAAACTCTGTCGAGTCGACTCGACTGGGCTCGTCGAAGTCAGGCCTCAGCCTGTGAACTGTAATCCGCTCGCCCTGGGAAACTAAAACCCTGGTTGATGTCCTGACGTTTTTCTCCTGGCCACGAATTGTCAGTGGCCCTTTTCTTATCCGGACAATCCTGTTCTGGTCTGTTTCACTTTCCAAAACATACTCATCAAGGTTAGAGTCGCCCTTGAACAGCATGGCCGTTTCCCATCGATTAGGTTTTGTGATATAATTGAAACCTGCGACCTGAATCTCGGTTTGGTCTGTATTTCTCGATTTAAGCAGCATCTCTACCACGAAACCAACATCGCGCTGGCTCGAATCCTTCACTAAGTAATAATAAGGCCCCTCCGGTTGAAGCATCACCTTGTCCAGTCCCGTAGCTTTTAGTTGGCTTATTATTTCAATGCCTCTGCCGAGCAATTCGTTGTCTTTGATGCCGATGTGCTTTGCCATTTTCTCAAACACGTTTCGTACCAGGTCATCTTCGCCGGTTCTCTGTCTTATCTCTATATCGAGCCATCTGCCGTAGCCCAGTGGCACGGTCGCTGCCAACATATTAGACATGCGCTTGGCTTGCTTAATATAGACCCACTCCAGACTGGCCGTTTCCAACTCTTGTGTTACATATTCAGGACTCGCTGCATCGAACTGCGCCGCATACTGCTCCAGCCATGCATGTGCTGAATCCCGGAAAGATGCAAGCCGATACATGCAAACGACATCAGCGAAGTTAGACCCCGTACTCGGACGGAAAACGCTGCGCAGTACAAGCGTATCCTCGTTATGTTCCCATCGATTATCACCTTGCCAGCCGTTGCCGTTAGGTAGTCGGACTGAAATGCCTGCTCCAGGAATCCCTACCGGCTCGCCGAGCACGATGGTCTTTTTCGCCCTGACTAACAAATATGCAAGAAGCAGCGAAAACGCAAGCAGCGCCAGAAGGAAGATTTTATCGGCCCCGTATTTTTTTAACTGCTCGTCGTAACTCATTTGCATAGCGAATCATAACTGTTTGGTAATACTTTTGCAACCTTGTGAATAATCCGTACATCCTGCGGTGTGAGAAAATTGTTTCTCCGCATTTTGCGGCAGGCTGGACAATTCTTACGCTTTAATTGGACACGGGGGCCGTATCGGAAGGGGCAAAACCGCCCCTGCCGAAGCGGAAAAAAACGGGACCCCGTTTTGCGACGTATCGCAAAATGGGAACCCGGTGAAATGTCGAAGGGAACGGGTATGAATGACTTGACTATCCCACGCGGGGCCGAGCCGAGGAAACTTTTACAATCTGTCATTGAGGAGGAGATACCGGCCATTATGTCCTACCTCTCAAAAGGCAAATGGCACGTCGCAAAAATACTGCTCAAGCACATGGGGGCCAGCCGCCTGAGCGTTCAGGTGATGCACAACGACAGGCCGCATCCGGTGAACATCCAGTTGAATCAGCCTGTGGGTGTCTCCCTCAAGTATCGCTACGGCAAAGTTGTCTTCGACACAACGGTGGAAGATTTTGAGCAGTCGGGTAAAGAGGCTGCACGGATAGTCTTTATGGTGCCGGACCGGGTGGAAATCGTGGAACGGCGAAGTTACTTCCGCGTAAACGTGCCAAAGTCACTGAAGGTAAATGTCACTCTGTGGCACCGCAGTCATCAGCAAGAGAGAAAGCCGCCTGACAAATACTGGCAGGGCAAACTCATTGATATCAGTGCCGGAGGACTGCAAGTCATCGTTGACAGTTCGCTCAACCCCGATTTCAGGAAAGGCCAGTTTGTCACTCTGCGTTTTACGCCGCTGCCCTACGAACAGCCCATTATGTTCAATGCCCAGATAAGAAGCACGCTACCCACCGCTAATGCAGACGGAACTTGCCTTGGTATGCAGATTGTCGGGCTCGAAGCAAGCGCCGAAGGCCGCGAGACCCTCAGGCGTCTCTGCAACATCGTCGAGCGGTATTACCAGATAAATCAGTTCAGCGCAAAACAGCAGGACCTCAAAGCAGCGAATTGA
>CAYSTP010000111.1:0-7305 GCA_964434085.1 uncultured Pirellulales bacterium | reverse complement strand
GCGTTTTTGCCAGCCAGGCGGCGTCTATTTTGCTGAAATCCTTTTCTGTGGTAAGCATCAAATCGGCCTTCGAAGCCTTGGCGCTGTCGGCAATACGGTCGATATCGGCTTTGGTGTAATGATAATGGTCGTCAAAAACCATAGAACCTGTGATTATAGCTCCAAGAGATTTGACAGTCGTCGAAAATGCGTCGGGATTGCCTATACCGCAGAATGCAAAGACTTTTTTGTCTTTTAGCTGAGCCGGCTGCGATTCGACGGCCTGGCTGTCCCTGATACAAAGCGGCTTGTGAAAAGCGGTCGCGATTACCAGCGAAGGGTTGATTGCTTTTATGGTTTTTCGAATTTCTTCTATACGGTTTTTGTCAACCTGGTCGGCCCTGGTAATTATCACGGCATCGGCGCGTTTCAGGGAGCTGACGGGTTCGCGAAGCAGGCCTGCGGGAAGAAGCCGCTCGTAACCAAAGGGACATGTTGCATCAATGGTTACCATATCGATGTTGCGTGCAATTCTTCGGTGCTGGAAGGCGTCATCGAGTATAAGAACTTCAGCCCCATTGTTAATGGCGTCCTTAGCCCCGGCAAGGCGGTCGGGATTTAGGACAACTGGGATGTTAGCAATGGAGCGGGCCAGCAGGGCAGGCTCATCGACCGAATCACGGACGGCTTTGTAACCGCGGGTGAGTATGGCGCAGTTTTTCTTTGATGAGATGTATTTGGCCAGCCAGGCGACAAGCGGCGTCTTTCCGGTCCCGCCTGCGGTTATATTTCCGATGCTGATAACCGGCACGGATACTTTATGGGTTTTCAATAACCCGACGTCGTACAGGCGATTTCGAGATTGAACTGCGCAACGATATACGGCGGACAGCGGGCGGAATACAATTCTCAGGAAGCATGCGTACGCCCCCTGGTATCGGCCTGATATAATGTCTCGCAAATCGGTCTGTTTCAAGCCAAAAGCCCTTCAGAATCAACATACCTTTTACCAGTTTCAGGGCTTATTGTCATCTGATAAGTAGCAGGAGCTTCCAGCCAGTGTCATGGGCAGGATGCCCATGTTACGAGATTTTTTCGATTATAGCGTCGGCCATTTGGCTGGTGCCGACTGCTGTCGGGTCATTACGGTCGGGTTTCATGTCATAGGTGACATTTTTTCCCTCGGCAATAACGGCGGCGACGGCGTTCTCCAGTTTGTCGGCCTCGGCCATTTTGTCCAGATGTCTGAGCATAAGAACGCCGCTGAGTATTAGCGCAGTTGGGTTGACTTTGTTCTGTCCTTTGTACTTGGGGGCGCTGCCGTGTGTAGCTTCGAAGATAGCTGCTTTTTCACCTATGTTTGCCCCGGGTGCGACGCCGAGACCGCCGACTAATCCTGCGCAAAGGTCGCTGATGATGTCGCCGTAGAGATTCGGCAGTACGATTACGTCATAGAGTTCGGGTTTTTGGATTAACTGCATGCACATATTGTCAACGATGCGGTCCTCGAACTCGATATCGGTGTATTTCTTTGCCACTTGTCGGCTGACGTCCAGCCATAGGCCGTCGGAGTACTTCATAATGTTTGCCTTGTGAACGCTGGTGACCTTTTTGCGTCCCATTTTACGGGCGTACTCGAAGGCAAAAGTGACGATTCTTTCGGTGCCGTGGACTGAGATTGGTTTGATAGTTATACCCGAATCGGTCCTGATTTTCTTTTCGCGGCGGCTGTTTATCCAACCTATAAGCTCGGCGGTTTCGTCTTTGCCTTTTTCAAATTCGATACCGGCGTAGCAATCCTCGGTGTTTTCGCGGACGACGATAAGGTCGATACCGGTATATCTGCTGCGTACGCCCTTGTAACTCTTGCAAGGGCGCAGACAGGCGTATAAATCGAGTGTCTGGCGAAGATGTACGTTTACACTCCTAAAGCCGGTTCCCACCGGTGTAGTAATAGGGGCTTTTAGAGCGACGCCGTTTTTCTTAATCGAGTCGATGGTTGACTGGGGCAGGGGGGTCCCTGTTCGTTCCATAACGTCGGAACCGGCGTTGACGACGTCCCAGTTGATATCTGCGCCCGTGGCGTCGATGCATCTGCGTGTTGCCTCGGCGATTTCCGGCCCGACGCCGTCGCCTGTTATCAAGGTTACATTAGTCATCTATAGATTTCTCCAAATGCGGCAAAGGACGAATAGTATTAACCACAGGGGCCGTTGTCAACAGTGTGTAAGAAGATTCGCGATGGTGACTGTTTTATTTACTTGAAAAAATCCGGGCAGGAGGTTAAATTCTCGGCTTTCGGCTAAGAACTGGTCCGTCGTGTAGATTTATATGTTCGCGCGGTTTGTCAGGTGAATGAAATTGTATTTTTCGGGAGTGTAGCTCAGCTGGTAGAGCAACGGCCTTTTAAGCCGTAGGTCTTGGGTTCGAATCCCAACACTCTCATTTCTTCCTGCCCGTATTTTTAGATAGAGACAGGCTCCTCTGCAGCGAGAGTGAAAGAAGTCTATTCCTGTTGTTCGAGCCTTTTGTTCAGGGCCTCTATCTGGGCCTTTAGCTGAGTGTTTTCTTTTTTTAGCTGCTGTATCTGCTCCATTAGAGTGGGCAAAGCGCTGTCTTCGAAAAATTTTGCTGAATTTCGTTTAATGTTCTGTTGCAGCGTGTTTTTGTCCTTGTTGCACTGGTCCAGCTCTTTTTGTTTGGCCTGTATATCCTTTTCGACTTGTTCCTGGAGATTGACAATCTGCTTTTTTAGTTCCATATTCTCAGCGGAATAGAGCCTTTCCTGTCGCTCGCTGACGGGTTCCTCTGGTTCGCATCCCGCCAGGCCGGCAAGAATGATGCAAACGGTCAGGTACGGTATTGTTTTGAATATTCTGTTCATGGTTCAAGCCTTTCCAGAATGAGTGTCTCGATACAGATATGTAAACAGTATAGCCGCCGGTAAGGGGCTGTCAATGAGTTAGACTATTGAAAAAGTACAGACAGCTCTTGCTTACGTGAGGCGTCTATTTGCGGCGGCTGTGTCCAGACAGCCAGTTCGAGACTCTTGCGGCAGTGGCAGTCGTCAAAGACCAGTTGACTGTCGCCCTGGACCACGGTGGACAGTAGTTTAAGGCAGTTGTCCGTGGCATGATGCAGGTTGGCAATAATTTCTTTGAGCAGAGTTTGTTTATCTTTGTCGGCTTCGTGCTCTCGCCAGCAGTCATAGTCACTTGCAAGGGCCACCAGTGTATAACACATCTGTGCCTCACGCGCCAGCTTCGCTTCGGGCAGGGCTGTCATTCCTATCAAATCGCCGCCCCATGCGCGGTGCATGAGAGACTCGGCACGGGTCGAAAACTGCGGTCCTTCCATGCAAACGTATGTGCCCGCCATATGCACGCCGAGGCCGAGGTCCCTGGCGGTTTTGTGCAGGATTGTTCTGAGCCTGCCGCAGGTGGGCCGGGCGAATTCGCAGTGGACGGCTGCGAAGCCTTCGAAAAACGAATTTTGTCGTTTGTGTGTCTTGTCGATGAACTGGTCAGCGAGAACAATATCACCCGGTTTAATCTCCTGCCGCAGTGAGCCCACTGCACCGCTGCTTATCAGCGCGCGGGCGCCGAGTTTCTTCATCGCAAATATGTTTGCCCTGTACGGCACCTCGCAAGGCGAAAGGCGGTGGCCGGGGCCGTGGCGGTTCAGCAGGGCGAGTCTGTTGTGGTTAATTTTGCCTGTCGTTATGGGTGAGCTCGGCTTGCCGAAAGGCGTGTCGATTTCAACGGTTTTGACGTCCGACAAATGGTCGGCCAAAGCGTCCTCCAGGCCGGTACCGCCTATTATGCCCACTAAGCCGTCTTCCATACTTCAGCTCCCAAAACGTGATTCAGATATGATATTGTCCTGAGCAGCGTTTACAACTGTTTTGTGTAAGAGCCATTAGTATTATGTATAATTGCCGGTAATGGGTGTAACCGGGAAAGTCAAACAAAAGGCGCTGGAGCTCGGAT
Source organism: uncultured Pirellulales bacterium (assembly GCA_964434085.1). GTDB lineage: Bacteria > Planctomycetota > Phycisphaerae > Sedimentisphaerales > Anaerobacaceae > JBBABK01. The sequence continues at coordinate 3,337 of CAYSTP010000111.1, read as the reverse complement.
TTGACCTTGTTGGGGTGACGTCCGCTGCGGCCCTTGAGGCTCGTCAGATGCAGGAATTCAGCAGGTGGCTGAAATGCGGCTATGCAGGTCAGATGGAGTACATGCGCCGAAACCTGAATAAACGGCTCGACCCGAAGATGCTGTTTGATGGGGCAAGGTCTGTGGTTGTTGTCGGGTTGAATTACAAGTTGCCCCCGCTCTTGTCTTCGACAAGAAGACGCGGGGGCAGGGTGGCGAGGTACGCCCGGTACGAGGATTATCATGCCTTCTTCAAACGGATTCTTCATCAATTAGCCGAATTCGTTTTGGAAGAGACCGCCGGCAGTGCACGTTTTAAGGTTTGTGTGGATTCGGCGCCTCTGGCTGAACGCGCGCTTGCGATGCGTGCGGGTCTCGGATTTATCGGCAGGAACCACATGCTAATCAATCCTGAGCTGGGGCCGGAAATTCTTCTCGGTGAGCTCATTACAGATTTGGAGCTTGAGGAGGATAAGCCTGTCGAATTAAGCTGCGCCGGCTGCGACAGGTGTATAAAGGCCTGTCCTACAGGTGCGCTGAGGCCCGATGGGCAGTTCGATGCGAGAAGATGCATCAGCTACCTGACCATAGAGCACAATGGAAAGATTGAAGAGAATTTGGCTGCTGAAATTGGCGACCGGCTTTTCGGCTGTGACGAATGTGTTCTCGCCTGTCCGTATCAGCACAAGGCCCCGCTTTGTCGAAATCGTTCGTTCAAATATTATCCTGACAGGGGCATCCTGCCGCTGGAGACAATCCTGGATATGGGCAGCGAAGAGTTTGTGGCCGGGTTCGGCAACTCGCCGCTCCTTCGGCCGGGACTGGATGAGCTAAAACGAAACGCCCGAATCTGCCTTCGAAATTCGCGGCGGGATTGAGATATTATTGGCTGTATAGTCTGCTTCGCCTTCATTACTTTCGAAATCGTGCCGATAATTATATGTGGTTTCTTTTACATTTTTTGATTGGGCAGAAGTTGTGAAAAAAACGCTTAGAACAATAGTGACATTATTAGTGGTTGTGTTAACGGCCGGTATCGTTTTTTTGGTTTTAGGACCGCGGCCTGACCTGTCGCCACGCGCCCCCGGTGATGATTTGCCGTCGAACGCGTCCGCGGCCGTTCGCGAGTGTACGGCATGGCTGGCGCGGGATTTCAGGCCGGAACGCAAAATCCTCAGGATGATAAGGACGCAATTATCCGGCGGCGCCGTAATCGAGACTCTGCCGCAATCGAATATTCCGTTTGACCCTGAGTACTCGTATGTCTGCGTGACGTTATTTCAGCCGCCGAATCAGCCGCTGCGATATATATCCATAAAAGACACCTTTGTTGACACTGTCAGGCATGTTGCTGATAGATTAAGTAAAAGAAGCCGCTTTGACCAATTCGATGTCGCCGACCCGGGCAAGTGCAGGATTATGCTGGAGGTAATTACCGGTCTCGAACCAATTGATATCAACGAGCTGAGCGAAAACAGCACCGACGCTAATCGATTCGAGCCCGGGATAACGGGCTTTGCAATTGATTATGAAGACGGCAGTTATTTCTATATGCCTACCGATGCAATGGTGTACAGCCACCTGTCGACGAAGCAGGTCTTGAACTACATCGCAAAAAAAATAGGACTCGGTCGGGCCGCTAACAGGATTTCGGAGAGAGTCGAGCTGCTTAAAGAGCTTCCAATGGATTGGTACAGGATTCAAAGTGTTGCTTTTATTACCTATGGTGATGAGGTGCTGCCGTTGTATCGAGGCTACCCGGTGCCCGTTCGGTATTCCTCGGACCGGATATACGAAACGGCCAAATCTTCGATTGAATGGGTGCTCAATAATATGAGTGAGGACGGCAGGTTCCTCTACTACTACGAAGGTGTCGAAGACAGCGTTATCGACCATTTGCATCCCAACCGAAGCGAGGAGAACAACTACTACAATATTCTCAGGCACAACGGCGGGGTCGTCGCGCTTTTGAAAATTAATGAATTCGAGAAAGACAACCGGTACGTTGTCGCTGCGGATAAGGCTCTGCAGTATCTCTCCGGGCAAATCAGGAAACACAATTTCGAAGGCCGCGATGCGTATTATGTCTTCTTCAACAAGAAGGCAAAACTCGGAGGCACAGGCACGGCGCTGGTCGCATTTTTGCGCTACCGGCAGGCGTGCGGTGACTCGAAATACGACGAAATCATCCACGGCCTGGCCCGGCACATTCTTTCGCGAATTACCGAAGACGGCGAAATGATAGGTTACTACATTCACCCGCAGTATGATGACGGCCGGCCCATAACGGCGCCGAGTGAAGAGGAAAAAGAGGGGTTGTTTTCATTCTATTACCCCGGAGAGGCCCTGCTTGGTCTTGCACTTTACGATAAGGTTATGCCTATGCTGGCGTCAGACAGGCAAAGGGTCCGGGCCGATGCAAAAAAGGCCCTGGATTTCCTGGTTAAGATTCGACCGGAAAAATACGCTGAGTTGTTCGAGCCGCTTCCCAGTGACGGCTGGCTTATGCAGGCGATAGAGGTATGGGCCGAGTCCGAGGAGTTTCGCAAACCGCAATACATCGACTTTGTCTTCAATGACGCCAATGCGATGATATCGCATATGTACACCGAGCAGGATGCGTTGTATTACGATTATCCCGGGGCCTTCTACTACCAGTACGGTGACCATGCGTATCCGGATGGAGCAAGGGGAGAAGGGCTTATCGCTGCGTATTATCTGGCGCGGAATCTGGGCAGGGATGATTTGGCCCGGCATTATCTTGAGAACTGTAAGAAGGCCGCAAAATCGGTGATGTATTTGTATAACAGTGAGCAGTCAACCTATATGCACAAAGCGCCGGAAAAATCCATCGGGTCATTTCGATTTAAGCTGACCCGTCATTGGGTGCGTGTTGACAGTGTTCAGCATGCGGCGTGCTTTTATCTCAGGCTGTATCCCGCGCTGACATCCCATAAAATTAAATAGCAATAAGAGAACAATTTTACGTTGGTCTGGCCCCGGATTATGTACCAGCCTGGATTAGAGAGTTATCCATGTTTCCTGCACTATATTGCTGAGGCTGAGCCGTTGTCGCTGTAACGCTCATCGCTGAACGGATAATAGCCGTAATGCTGAACCAAATCGCCGTCCCTGTCGGTTATAATCTGTGATGAGCCTAAATGGTCGCTGTGATATACAAAGGTGGGGGAATATCAATAGTTCAATTTAAAAAAATAGGTAAACGTCCCCTGTTTATACCCTCCCCTGTTTATACCCTGTTTATACCCCTATTTATACCCTATTTATTATTTATTTTTATTTAATTAAAAGACGAACC
>CAYSTP010000110.1:0-7333 GCA_964434085.1 uncultured Pirellulales bacterium | reverse complement strand
TCCTGTACGATATTGAGGATGCCCAGAGGAAAATACAACTATACGGTGACATCCTCGTCGCCAAAGCGCAGGAACTTGTCGAGGCTTCCGAGTCGGCTTACAAAGCGGGCAACGTTGACTTTTTATCACTGGTTGACGCCCAGCAGATGTTGTTAAAGTACCAGCTTGACTACGAAAGGGCGCTGACCAACAAGGAACAAAGAATCGCCGAGCTTGAAATGCTCGTCGGACAGGAGCTTTGAAAGATGTGATAAGGCAGAGATTATGGACGGATTCAATTTTGTTTCACTAATCGAACCGTTAGGCATAACCGCGTTGACGCTGCTGTTGGCTACCGTTGCGACGGGTCTGTTTCGCAGAAAGCTCAGACGTCGGTTCCTGACCATTCACAAAATCCTGGCTGCCCTGACCGTGACGGTCGCCCTGTGCCATGCAATCCTGGTAATGGTGCTTTTCAGCTAACGGCTTTTTGGGCCTGATTATGAGGATTTGACCAGAACATAATCCTACTATTACAGTATGGATTAGAAGTATTTGAGGGTAACGAAGCATGAAATTACCATTTGCTGGAAAATCTGATGGCCGCTCTGCTGCTAAGTTCTTGATAATAATAATCTTAGCATTCTTTTTGGGCTATCTGCTAAAGAGCCTGACCTCTGCACCGCATGCTGAACCGGCTTCAAATCAGCAGAAACAGCAAATCTGGACCTGTGCGATGCACCCCCAGATTCGCCAGCCGAAACCCGGGAAATGCCCTATCTGCTTCATGGATTTGATTCTTGTCAGCACGTTTGAACACGACGAACCGCTCGGCCCGCGTCAGATTTCCTTTTCTCCCGAAGCCATAAAACTCATGGAGATACAGACCACGCCTGTTGAGCGAAAATTTGTCGAGGCCGAAATCCGAATGGTCGGTATAGTTGACTATGACGAAACCTGCCTAAAGGACATTACCGCTTGGGTACCCGGCCGAATCGACCGCCTTTTCGTTGACTTCACCGGTACCGAGGTAATCAAAGGCGACCACATGGTTCGGCTCTACAGCCCGGACCTGATAAGCGCACAGGCCGAATACCTCCAGGCCCTCAAGGCCGCAAAGAACATCAAAGACGAAACTTCGGAACTGATTAGGCACTCTACCGAAGCTACCCTGAAAGCCGCACGCGAAAAACTTGCCCTGCTCGGTCTGCAGGACCAACAGATTGAAGAAATCGAAAAAACAGGTGAGCCTACAGACTATATAATTATCTATGCGCCGCTCGGCGGCATCGTAATTCATAAATACGCCACTGAAGGAATGTACGTTCAGACCGGCACGAAAATCTACACCATCGCCGACCTGTCGCAGGTATGGGTCAATCTCGACGCCTACGAATCCGATGTAGATATGGTGGCCTACCAGCAGCCGGTCAGGTTTGCCGTCGAGGCCTATCCGAGCGAGACACTCGAAGGTAAAATCACCTTTAAGTCGCCAATCCTCGACCCAAAAACCCGCACGGTAAAGCTCCGCGTAAATGTCCCCAATCCCGACGGCAGACTCAAACCGGGTATGTTCGTCAGCGCAGTCGTTTACTCTAAGCTAAGCCAGAGCGGCGTTATGACGGACCCCGCGCTGGCTGCAAAGTGGACCTGCCCGATGCACCCGTCCATTTTGAAGGACGCACCCGGCGCCTGTGACATCTGCGGGATGGATTTGGTCACCGTCGAATCACGCGGCCTTGTAAATACTAATCAATCCAACCAGCCGCCGCTGGTAATCCCTGCATCCGCGCCGCTGATTACCGGCAAACGTGCCGTTGTCTATGTAATGATACCCGACCCCAACCGCCCCGTCTTTGAGGGCCGCGAGGTTGCCCTCGGCCCACGGGCGGGCGATTGTTACTTGGTGAAAGAAGGGCTATCCGAGGGCGAGCTTGTGGTAACAAACGGCAACTTCAAAATCGATTCGGCCCTGCAAATACAGGCCAAACCGAGTATGATGAGCCCGACCGGCGGCGCACCGCCGCCCGCTCATCATCACGGCCAAGAACATGAGCAAATGAAAAAACAGGATTAGAAACTTTTTTGAAAGGACCAAAAGATGCGTTCCAGAGTAATAAGAATCACAAAATTGCTGGCGCTGATTGTGTTGGCGCTTGCGGTGGTAACAGTCGTCGGTTGTAAGAAAAAAACCGCAAATGAGCCGTCGGCGCAGTCTCAGACAGGCGAAATCGAACAGATGACCTGTCCTGTAATGGCAGGCAACCCTATCGACAAGAATGTTTTTGTCGAGTATCAGGGCAAGAAGGTCTATTTCTGCTGCAATGACTGCAAGGCCAAGTTCCAGGCGGACCCCGAAAAGTATCTCGACAAGCTGCCGCAGTTCAAGAACGAGTTGGAGTCTATGAAGAAACAGGCCGAGCAGTCTGCTGAGAAGGCATCTGAAGAAATGAAAGAAGCTGCGGACAAACTGCCTGAGGTAAAATGACTTGTTTTGTCGTGACAGGAGAACTCTGGTGCTCAACCGTTTGATACGTTACTGCCTTGAGAACAAACTCGTTGTTACGCTTATCCTTATTGCCTTTATAATCGGTGGAATCGCCGTTGCGCCTTTCGACTGGCAAATACAGTGGCTGCCCCGCTCGCCGGTTCCGGTCGATGCGATTCCTGACATCGGCGAGAATCAGCAGATTGTCTTTACCGCCTGGCCCGGCCGCTCGCCGCAGGACGTCGAGGACCAGATTACTTATCCGCTGACTACCGCTCTGCTCGGTGTCCCAGGCGTCAAGACCATTCGAAGCAATTCAATGTTCGGCTTCTCCAGTATCTATATAATCTTCAAGGAGAACATTGACTTCTATTGGTCGCGCAGCCGAATCCTCGAAAAGCTCAGTTCTCTGCCCGCCAATCTCCTGCCCGAAGGGGTTCAGCCGACGCTTGGCCCTGACGCGACGGCGCTTGGGCAGGTATTCTGGTACACGCTCGAAGGCCGCGACCCAGACGGCAATCCCGCGGGGGGATGGGACCTTGACGAACTGCGGAGCATACAGGACTGGTACGTCCGTTACGGCCTGATGGGCGCACAAGGCGTAGCCGAAGTCGCCTCGGTCGGCGGCTTCGTAAAAGAATACCAGATTGACGTTGACCCTGACGCGATGCGGGCTTTCGGTGTCGGTCTCGATGATATTTTCCAGGCCGTCAGGAATTCAAATGTGGACGTCGGCGCGCGGACTATCGAAATAAACAAGGTCGAATACGTCATAAGGGGTCTCGGCCTTGTTAAAGGAATTGACGACATCGAGCAGACCGTTATAAAGGTCAACGAAGATGTACCGGTATATATAAAGGATGTAGCCCACGTTTCGGTTGGGCCTGCCCTGCGACGCGGCGCGCTGGACAAAGGCGGCGCCGAAGCGGTGGGCGGTGTGGTCGTCGTTCGCTACGGCTTCAATCCGCTGGAGGCCATCAAAAACGTAAAAGAAAAAATCGAAAAAATCAGCCCCGGTCTGCTCTCGAAGACGCTGCCCGACGGCACAATGTCAAAAGTCACCATAGTTCCATTCTATGACCGCACCGGCCTTATTTATGAAACACTCGGTACTCTCGAAACTGCTCTTACAGACGAAGTACTTGTTACCATTATTGTTGTTGTCGTTCTCGTTGTGAACCTGCGAAGTTCCGTTCTCATAAGCGCTATGCTGCCTCTTGCTGTGCTTCTGTGCTTTATCGCCATGAGAATCTTTGGTGTTGACGCCAACATCGTAGCCCTTTCCGGCATCGCTATCGCCATCGGCACCATCGTCGATATGGGCATCGTCATCTGCGAGAACATCCTGCGTCACCTCGATGAAGACAAACAGGGCGGCAGCCGGCTCGGCCTGGTCTATCGCGCAAGCTCCGAAGTCGGCGGCGCCGTCCTTACCGCCGTTGCCACTACCATCGTCGGCTTTCTGCCGGTCTTTGCTATGACCGGACCCGAAGGCAAACTATTCAGACCCCTTGCATTTACCAAGACCTTCGCCCTTATAGCTTCTATTGTTGTCGCTCTGACAATAATCCCTCCCGCCGCACTTGTTTTTCTCAACAGACGAAAGCCTCGCCCTCTGCGCCTGCGCGGAAGAGAATATCCCATTCCGCTTCTGAGTCTCGTCGCCATAATTATTGTTGCTTTCATACTCACCAAACACTGGCTGCCCCTGGGTCCGGGCAGGAGCACATTACTCAGTCTTCTTTTCATAGTGCTTGTCCTCGGGGGCATCCTCCTGTTCTTTTATCTGTTCCTGAAGCTCTATACCCGCATCCTCACCTGGTGTCTCGAACACAAACTTCTGTTTCTTTGCATACCGCTGGCCGTTATCGTTTGCGGGGGTTTCATCTGGTCCGGTCTCGGCAGGGAGTTCATGCCGCCGCTCGATGAAGGCTCATTCCTGTATATGCCCACCACCATGCCCCACGCCTCTATCGGCGAAGCCCTCGACGTGCTGGCAAAGCAGGACACGGCCTTTCAATCCATTCCTGAAATCGAATCCGTCGTCGGCAAAATCGGCAGGGTCGAAAGTTCCCTCGACCCCGCCCCGATAAGCATGGTTGAGACCGTCATCAACTACAAATCCGAATACATCACCGACAAGGACGGCCGACCACTACGCTTCAAATACGACTACAAGACTGACAATTTTGCCCGTGATAAATTCGGCAATCTCATACCCGACAAAAACGGCGAACCATACCGCCAGTGGCGCGGCCACATCAAAAGTCCAGACGACATCTGGGACGAAATCGTAAAGGCAGGCCAAATCCCCGGCAGCACAAGTGCGCCGAAACTCCAGCCTATTGCAGCCCGGCTTGTCATGCTCCAGAGCGGTATGCGAGCGCCTATGGGTGTCAAGATTAAAGGTCCAGACCTTGAAACCATCGAAGCCGTTGCCCTCGAATTCGAGCACTTGCTCAAACAGGTCACCGGTATAGAGCCGTCCGCTGTCATCGCCGACCGAATCGTCGGCAAGCCTTATCTTGAAATCGACATCGACCGCAACGCAATCGCCCGTTACGGAATCAGCGTCCAAAAAATCCAGGACGTTATAGAGGTGGCCGTAGGCGGCAAACGAATCACTACCACAGTAGAAGGGCGGGAACGTTATCCTATCCGAGTTCGTTATATGCGTGAGCTGCGCGACACGATTGAAACCCTCGAAAAAGTCCTCGTCCCCGCGGTCGGCGGCGCGCAGATACCTCTCATTCAGCTCGCTAAGGTAAAATACGTTCGCGGACCACAGTCCATAAAAAGTGAAGATACATTCCTCGTAGCTTATGTTCTTCTCGATAAAAAACAGGGATTCGCCGAAGTCGATGTCGTAGAAAATTGCCAGGCCTTTCTCAAAGACAAGATTGACAAAGGCGAGCTTGTAATTCCCGCAGGAGTAAGCTACGAATTCGCCGGAAATTACGAAAACCAGGTCCGGGCACAAAGAAGACTGGCTGTAGTTGTCCCCGCTGCTTTGTTCGTTATCTTTATGATACTGTACTTCCAGTTCCGCTCTGTGATAACCAGCCTGCTGGTCTTCTCCGGCATCATAGTCGCCTGGGCAGGCGGCTTTCTGATGATATGGTGCTACGCCCAGCCGTGGTTCTTTAACCTGAGCTTCTTCGGCGTCAATTTGCGCGAGCTTTTCCAGATGCACCCGATTAATCTCAGCGTTGCTGTCTGGGTCGGCTTTCTTGCCCTGTTTGGTATCGCCAGTGACGATGGTGTCGTGATGTGCACTTACCTCGAACAGTCTTTCGCAAAGGCAAGCCCCTCCGGCAAACCTGAAATCCGAAAAGCCGTCATCGCCGCCGGAACCCGGCGGGTCCGACCCTGCCTGATGACCACTGCTACGACCATACTTGCGCTGATTCCCGTCCTGACCAGCACCGGCAGGGGTTCTGACATCATGGTCCCCATGGCCATCCCCGTCTTTGGCGGAATGACCATCGAGGTTCTGACTATGCTCGTCGTCCCCATCCTCTACTGCTGGATAAAAGAGCTGGCCTCGAAAAAGAAACAGCCGCTGTGAAAAACTCCGGTTGCTGTCTCAAATCACCAATTCATCTTTCCATTGCCATAAGCCCTGAAATGCCAACACCTTGCTTTTGGCTGAGGGGCGTGGCGGATAAACTATTATTGGAGCTTGACAGTATCCGGCAGAGTGGATAAAATACTGTTTACAACGATGAATTTTTCTCCCCTCCGAATCCGTCGCCGGACTCACAGGTCTTGGCGACGGATTTATTTTAATCGCCGCCGGCGCCTTCGGCTCGCAGAATAAGCGCCTTTGCTTCTGTGCTTTACAAATTCCCGCATTCGATGTAACATAATCGCCCGTTGCCGATGTAGCTCAACGGTAGAGCACGGCTTTCGTAAAGCCGGGGTTGTGGGTCCGAATCCCACCATCGGCTGTTAGACACAGATTTACACTTTTTGATAATGAAATGCCAAATTCTAAAATGAAGCTCGACACGCCAAAGGAGGTTCTTAAAATTCAATACGACTTGTATCGTAAAATGACCCCTTCAAAAAAATTCAGGATTATCTGTGATGCGTATCGTTTCGGACAATCTCTTGCGATGGCGGGGATTCGAATGCGATTTCCTGACGCAAATGAAAAAGAAATAAAACAAATCTGGGCAAAAGAGCATCTCGGTGAAGAATTATATAATAAGGTCTATAAGGACAAGTCCGGTGAGCGATGTTCAGCAAAGTGAGATAATAAGAATACTAACAGATATCCTTGATGAACTGAAGATAGGATACGCAATCGGTGGTTCAATCGCAAGTTCAATATACGGAACGCCGCGTTTTACGCAGGATGCGGATATAGCTGTTCAGCCTTTTTTGTCTGTCGCAGAGCAGTTTTATGAAAAACTGAAAGACAGCTTTTATATCAGTAAAGAAGCTATGTATCAGGCTATAAATTCCCGTGGCAGTTTTAATGTGATTCATTTTGAGACAGCTTTTAAGATAGATATTTTTACTGCAAACAGTGAATTTGAAAAATTGCTTCTGACCCGAAGTAAAAAAAATAAAATTGATGAATCTGTCAATAAGCTTTTCTCCCTTGTGTCGCCTGAAGATATTATCCTGCTAAAACTCCAATGGTATAGACAAAGCGGCTGTGAATCTGAAAGGCAGTGGACGGATATTTTTGGGGTTCTCGCCGTTCAAAAAGAACATCTTGATTTCGACTATCTGAGAGACTGGGCGGAAAAAATGGAATTAAGTGACCTTTTAGAAAAGGCAATATCCGAAGCGCGACAATAGAGCACGGCTTTCGTAAAGCCGCCGTTGTGGGTCCGAATCCCACCATCGGCTGTT
>CAYSTP010000109.1:0-7334 GCA_964434085.1 uncultured Pirellulales bacterium | reverse complement strand
CGCCGCGTCCGCCCTTCTTTTTGTTCCACAAGCTCCATTAAGATTCTTATCGGCATTTCGACAGCACCTTCTCTACCACCGGATAATCCCGTCATAGCAGCAGCGTTTCAAGTCGACCTGCGTTATGCTATAATACTTGTTTCTTTAAGGTCCTAAAATATCCTATGGCACTGCCTGTTGTTGCGATAATTGGAAGGCCCAACGTGGGCAAAAGCTCTCTGCTGAACGCCCTGGCCGGCCGGATGATAAGCATCGTCGAGCCGACCGCCGGCGTCACCAGAGACCGTATAAGCACAATTATTGAAAAAAACGATAGGTACATCGAGTTGGTCGATACCGGCGGCTATGGAATTGTCGACTCCGACCATCTCGACGAGCATGTCGAAGACCAAATCCGACGGGCAATTGAATCGGCCGACCTGGTCGTATTTATGACCGACATCCGCGATGGCCTGACACCTCTCGACCAGACCATTGCACAGTTACTGCGAAAGCAGAATCTCAAAGTAATCGGCGTCGCCAACAAGGCCGATACTGCAAAACTGTTCCCGATGGCCGGTGAATTTACAAAATTAGGCTTCGGCGAATTCCTCTGCATCTCCGCCCAGAACAACCTCAACAAATCCGTCCTGCTGGACCGGGTATTCGCCGAGGTTTCGCACCTCGATTCCAAAAAGCCGGATGAGCCTGTGATGAAAATCGCCATCGTCGGCAAACGAAATGTCGGCAAAAGTACACTGCTAAACGCAATGGCCGGTGAACAGCGGGTCATCGTAAGCGAAACGCCTGGCACAACTCGCGATGCCGTCGATGTCCGGTTCAAAAAAGACGGAAAGACCATCGTCGCCATCGATACCGCCGGTGTGCGAAAAAAAGGCAAAATGGCCGACGACATAGAATTCTACAGCTACGTCCGCGCGACACGTTCGATTAGGCGGGCAGATGTCGTACTGTTTCTTATCGACGCAACTGAGCCTGTCTCACAGGTCGATAAAAAACTCGCAAAATTCATCATCGACGAATACAAAACCTGCATCATCATAATCAACAAGTGGGACCTCGCCAAAGACCGGGCCGCTACCGACGATTACGAAGACTACCTCGGCAAGGTGCTGACCGGCCTGAAATACGCGCCGATAGCCTTCACAACCGCCACCGAGGCGAAGAACGTGCAAAGCGTGCTGGATTTGGCTGCTGAGCTTTTCAAGCAGGCAACGACAAAAATATCCACCCCGAAGCTGAACAAGGCCCTCGAAATGATAAAGGCTGAAAAGTCCGGCACACCGCGTAACAAGGCCGGCTGGCCGAAAATATATTACGCAACACAAATTGCTATAAATCCTGTTACAATACTGATGTTCGTAAATAAGACCGAACTATTTGAAGAAAACTACAAAAGGTTTATAACAAACAGACTGCAGTCTCTCTTGCCCGTCGCAGAAGTACCAATCAGATTATTAGCCCGCCCACACAGAAAGTAACACGGGCTTCTATGTATCACGGGCTTCCAGCCCGTGAAAACACGGCGTGGTTTACGTATAAATGCGAGCCACACCCGTTTCCATCCTTCGCGAAGTGCTACGGTGGACATATGTGCGGGAATGACACTCTATATTTCCCCCAAAGTAATAATTCATCGCAGTAATTTATCATTTTTGATAAATTCCTGCTGTGAAATTCAAAAAATTGCTCAATTAGGCCGATTTTATGTATAATAGCTAAAGGTTGATATTAAATCAGGCGGCTCGAATAACTAAAATGCGGGAATAATGAGATGGAAACACTCATTTTAATGTTGGTCTGCGGCGTCGGTTATATTATCGCTTACCATACCTATGGCCGGTTCCTCGCACGAAAAATCTTTAAGTTGAGCAAAAACGCTACGGTTCCCTCGCACGAACTTCAGGATGGGATAGATTACGTCCCGACACGCAAAGGTATCATCTTCGGCCATCACTATACCTCCATCGCAGGTACAGGCCCAATCGTCGGCCCCGCCATAGGTATAATCTGGGGCTGGCTTCCCGCCGTACTCTGGGTGACAATCGGCTGCATCCTGATGGGTGCCGTCCATGATTTCGGAACGCTTGTGGTCTCACTTAGAAACGAGGGAAAAAGCGTCTCTGAAATCTCCGCTAGGTACATCAACAAGCGGGTACGCCTTATATTCTTCTGTGTCGTCTTTCTGACACTGCTTATAGTTATAGCAATCTTCGGACTCGTCATCGCCGTCGTCTTTGCGGTGTTTCCAAGCTCGGTGCTGGCAGTCTGGCTGCAAATCCCCATAGCGATTGCATTGGGCTATCTTATTTACCGAAAAAATGCCAACATCCCTCTCTCGACCGCAGTGGCCGTACTGCTTATGTACATAACCATATATTTAGGCAGCATCTATAAATTCACAATGCCGACAATCCTCGGCATGCCTCCAACCGGGGTATGGACTATCATACTACTCATATACGCCTGGGTTGCATCGACTTTGCCTGTAACTATGCTGCTTCAGCCGCGCGATTATATCAATGCCTGGCAGCTTTTCATCGCAATGGGCCTGCTGGTTTTAGGTGTGGTATTTGCATCGGCAAAGACTTCTCTCGAGATGGTCGCTCCGGCCATAAATACCAATCTACCCGCCGATACGCCGAGCCTGTGGCCTTTTCTGTTTATTACAATCGCCTGCGGCGCTATCAGCGGATTCCACTCACTTGTCGCTTCGGGGACAAGTCCCAAGCAGATATCCAGAGAGCCCGACGCGCAGTTCGTCGGTTACGGCTCGATGCTGCTCGAAGGTTTTCTTGCGGTTCTCGTTTTGATTTGCGTCGGCGCTGGTATCAGCATAGCGATTAAGACAACAAGCGGCCTGACCCTGACTGGCTCGGATGCCTGGCTGCACTACTACGGCTCCTGGCTCGGTGACAAAGGACTGCCCGACAAAATCGCACCGGTGGTAAAAGGTGCGGCCAATATAATGGCCTCACTGGGTATCACTGAAGCCGTCGGAATAGCTCTTATGGGCGTCTTTATTGCATCTTTTGCAGGGACAACCCTCGATACGGCAACGAGAATCCAGCGATACGTGATAAGTGAGTTGTCCAATGACCTGGGCCTCAAAAAATTGACAAACCGCTGGACGGCTACCACCGTCGCGGTGCTCACAGCCGCCGGACTCGCCTTCGCCACCGGCGCCAACGGCACCGGTGCCATGAAACTCTGGCCGCTGTTCGGAACGGCCAATCAATTACTGGCTGCCCTGGCCCTGCTTGTGGTTACAATGTACCTGCACAAAAAAGGCGGGGCAAAATTTGCTCTCGCCGGCATACCCGCCCTGCTCATGCTCATTATTACTATTACAGCCCTTATCCTCCAGGAAAGAACTTACATCGCGCGCTTACAGCAGGGAGCAAAAGAAAACTGGCTGTTGACTATAGTCGCAGCGGTACTGTTCGTTCTTGCCGTATGGATGGTCATTGAAACAGCGATACTGTTCTTTAAGGCGCCGCGGCAGGAGCAGGACCGCTCTCAAGAGGCTCAAGCTTAAATCGTGCTGTACCCGCCGGCTGGTTCAGCTTGATTTTCCCCTGGCTGACAAACTCGTCAGGGAAATTATACTCAACTTCCTTTCGCTGCTCGGATGTATTCTTCGCATCTTCGTCGAGTATATACAGAAGTATCTGGAAGGGCTGCTCCCTGTACGCCCGTGCCGCCTCCGAAGTAGCGCTGATAGTAAAGCTCGCCAGTTCCGAATAATTCTCCAGAACGATTCTGTATTTACCGACAAGATTGGGGCTCAGTACAAAACCTATTGTCGCCTGTGTAATCGACAGAGGGCTCAGGTCCTCGGTCGCAGGAGGCATCGTAATCTTGACTTTGGTCGGTATGACATGTATCTCTTCCGGCGAGAATCGCACAATCGCTGTCTTCTCGAAATCAGCCAGCCTTGCCTGCTCTATCTCGCTGTCACTGAGGATAACGTCTGCTGCGAGCGGGCTCCAGTCTTCAGGCACACGCATCTTCACCGTCGCCGGCTCAATCTTCTTTGCATTGAGGACGTCGCCGTTAGGCCGTACGCATCTGACCTTAAGCTCTTTCTCCACAAGCCTGCTGGCCTTTACCACTATGGTCCTCGGCTTGCAATCGACAGCCGAGACCCGCAGGGAGCGCATCTGCCCGCTGTTCCTGAGAAAATCAAGCACATTGAGGTTGGTCTGACCCGGCCCCACCAGCCCTGCATCGGCCGGACCGAGAAAAAATTCCAGTCTCGGCGAACCGGTTTTCAAATTCCTCTTCAGCTCGTCCAGCCGCGCCGCCGGTCCGCGCAGCGTAAGCTCTTCCAGTGTCGCACTGCGCTGCCCGTCGTGGGCTTGGCCATCCTGTGGAAAAGTAAGCCACAGCTCCGACGCAAGCGACCTGTCTGCTTTTAACAGCACGTTCTCGAACGTGTAGTTCTCGTCCTGGGCCTTGTCCGCCCAGACCCAGATAAGGATGGTGATGAACACCACCAGTACAATCTTGCCGAAGTTAATGCCTTTTAATCTCTTCACTAAGTTTTCCCGCCGTCTTGACTATCCGCCGCTTTTTTTGTTATCTCGGCCGCGTCAACGACAACGGCCTTTCGCGGTATCCGCCGGAACCACCGAGCCGATTCACGATGGGTCATTATGCTCATCAGATGCTCTCGCAGATGTGATTCGTCAATGTTTCTGACAAGCTTACCGTTACTGGCGATTGATACTATACCCGTTTCTTCACTGACGACTATGACGCTCGCGTCGCAGCCGGCGCTCATCCCGATAGCGGCCCGATGTCGAGAGCCCAGTTCCACGTCGCCGATTTTCTCAGCTTCAGCCAGTGGTAACTGTACCGAAGCAGCCACAACTCTGTCGCCGTGAATGATTACCGCCATATCGTGAAGCGCGGTCCCCTCGTGGAAAATCGTCTTAAGCAGCTCGGCACTAACCCTGGCGTCAACGCGAACTCCCGTTTCGACAAATTCACCCAAAGCCACACGCCGCTCTATCACAATTACCGCACCGGTACGCGACGCTGCCATATCCGTCACAGCCGAAATTATCTCTTCGATGGTCCGCGACAGCTCCCTGCCGGGCCCTCCGAGAAACCTCGGCTGAGCAATTCGTATCAGTGCCCTGCGAATCTCAGGCTGAAAGGCCGCGACCGCAACGACTAACACAAAGACCAAAAAGTATGTGTAAAGATGCTGTAACCGTTCGAGATGGAGTCGCACAGCGACGAGGTTAAGCAGCAAAACGGCGGCGATTACAACAAGGATGACACCGCGGAACAGCCTTTCGCCCCTGGTGCCTTCGAGGAAATCAACGACCCAATAGACTACCAGGCCGATAAGCAGAAGTTCAATTCCAACCGCCCACCACGAATATCCTGCCACGCGGTGGAAGTACTCGATGAGAGTCTGCAAGTCTCAAATCCCTTTTTGCTTCTCTGGACTCCCGTCCCGACGGGATGGGAACCCTTTAGCTGTTACTCTTTCAGCACTAAACGCAACGGCCCTTACGGAATCGCCCGTTCAGTCATTCGGCTCGGCTTATCCAAAAGCAGCAATGCATCGATGTCCTCAGTCATCGCCTGCTTGTTCAGCCGCAGGTTACGAACGTGCCTGCGATGTCCCTCAGCAGTCGTCTCGCCCATCTGTTCCATTGAGCAACCTGCCAGCTCAAGAACAAAGCAAATCAGCAGAGCCGCCAAACTTATACCTATAAAAGCCCTTTTCATCGTACTTCCCTTCTCGAAGCGCTCACCGACTCTTAACCAGCCTCGCCTAACTGCTGCGCCGGCATAACATCACCCCCACCTTCGGGCGTAACTCAAACAATAAACACCTCTTACACCGCTATTATAGCAGGGGCCAACCGCCTTGTCAACGTCAAAAACGCCGCTGACGCCCGGTTTCCACGTCCCGCTAATCAACTGCGGCACTGTCCTATAATATCGACATTCAAACGCCCCGCCGCCAGCAATTCTCAAACCAAATCACCCGCCGCAGAATGTGAGTAGGTAGTTCTATCAGCCGATATTCACGCATAGTAATACTAATAATCGGCCTGGGATATGCTCGTCACAACAAATTTCGCGTAATTGCCTTCGTACGTCTTTACGACGTAAACATGACCGACCGTGCACGGCATGGGATTGGTAGTGTAGTCGGTTTTCGGCGCCGCTTCGACAGTGTCGAAATCTACAGCACCCATATCGCAGTAACCGTTCCGCTCGTTTACATAGAAAATATCAAATTTCAGCTTGTCCCTGTCTTGCCTGAGCTCAAGGTCTCGAATCAACTCATCTTCGTACTGCTCCACCAGGCCACGCTCAGAGAAATCCACCCCCAGGCTGCCGACGGTCCACTCGATTGTACCCGTCTCAACATTATCACTGCTGAAATCGTCGCTGCCGTCCGCTTGATAAACATAATCGATAACAACCTTTAGGCTTCGAAAAAGTTCCAGGCCTACTATCTGTAATTCTCCCTCCAGTGGTGCAATTGTAACAGAATTATAAGCGTATCCTGACGCTGAGGCCGTAACATTCATCTTCACCGAGGACAGACCCTCAAAGGAATATTGTCCGTCCGGTCCTGTGGTCATTGACATCATAGGTGTACCGTATGCACCACTGTAGGAAAACGGAAAACCAAGCATAACAGTCGCGCCTTCAACGAGCTCATTTTGGTCGTTAATGACGATACCGGCGATTGACGACAGCTTCTCAGGCGCAGTTTTTTCCATTTCGAGTTCTATATAGGATATTTCCCGCTCACCAAGCTTAATATCTTTATCAATCGGCTTGTATCCGAAAGCACGCAACACAAGACCCCTGCCGTACCCTGCAGTATAAAACGATGGAAGGATCCGATTCATAATGAACCACCCGCCCTCAAATATCGCAAGAGGTTCGTCAACTCGACAATTCAGGTTGACCATAACATCAAACCCGCCGTTAATATAAGCCCCGTCGCTGAATGTAACCCTGCCTGCGACACATATACCACCGTTAGGCTCCAGTTCAGCTAAGCGTTCGTCGAGAATCTGTTGCAGGTCCAATGGAAAATCGTCATAATCTATCGCCCGGGCAGGGAAATTGAGCCACAGTATGATTAAGCAGAAGATTATCTTTTTCATTTCTCTTGTCCTCCTGTGAAAGCTAAATGCTCTATTTTCAAATCTGCAACTTTTCCATAGAAGCAAAATCCCTCAAGGCCTGTCTAAGGATTATAATTGCTTGGTTTTTGCAGCACAATAAAAATCCGAAGTGGCCGTAACGGATAATCACGATTTTGAACGGCTAAGTTCGCTGTCAATCAG
>CAYSTP010000108.1:0-7348 GCA_964434085.1 uncultured Pirellulales bacterium | reverse complement strand
GGATTTGGAAAGATTCAATTTCTTGTTTTTGCAAAAGAGAAAAGTAGAATGTCCCCTTTTTATGCTTTTTATGAACCTCCCGACAAGTACACTTGCCGTGCCGGTTCGCAGCCTCGGTCTGCTATCCCTAAGGGATATGCGTCAAAGCTGTGATACTTCCTTATAGGTGGGGGATAAACGGGATTGTGAACCGCGGATTCCTTCGGCAAGGATAGGATAATGTTGACGATGGGTGAGGTTCGGGTAGAATTGTAGAGAAAATGTCTAACCGCGGATTTTGAATTGGATTATAAACAAGATGGTGGACAGAAGGGAGGCTTGACATGGTTTTAATGAGCACTTTAAGCTGGATACTTCTTATTGGTGTGCCCGCTGTAGTTGTGGTTGTGTTTATCGGAATCAAGATAAAAGACAGATATTATTAGAACGAAGCGGGTTTTTAGGTGTAAGATTTTCCCGGCCGTTATCCTCTGCCGTACATACCAAGTTTGTGGAACGGCTGTTGCCGGCGGATTTTATGTAGAATTGGCTCGGTGAGACGGAAAAATCATCTCACTGGGTAAACAAGAGGAAAGGGGAATTACGGCATGACGGAAGATACGATTGCAATTCGTTATTTATTTTTCATATAGAAACAACAACCAATATTAACAATTTAATTTGGAGGTACAGCAAATGGAAACCGAATCAAGCTGGAACAATCTCATAGTCGGGCCCGTCCGCGAAATGCTGACGCGAATACTGGGCTATCTTCCAGTCCTGCTGGGTGCATTGGTCATTCTGATAGTAGGCTGGATTGTGGCCAAGGCAATCAAACGGTTAATCGAGGTGGTGCTCAGGACAGTGCGATTCGATACTCTGGCAGACAAGGCGGGGATAACAACAATTCTAAAGAAAGGCGACCTGAAAATTACGGCCAGCCAGGTTGTAAGCGGCCTGGTTTATTGGCTGGTAATTATTATGGTGCTGGTGATGGTAGTTAACGCACTTGGGCTGCCCAAGGCATCCGACGTTCTTGCAAGCTTATTTGCATACGTCCCGAATGTCATAGCAGCGCTGTTTGTTCTGGTCGTTGCAATGTTTCTGGCGACCTTTGTGTCGGGGATAGTTCACACGGCCGCCGGCAACGCCAATTTGCCCAGGCCGGAGATGTATGCCGGTGTAAGCAGATGGGCGATTATAATTTTCGCGGCAACTATCGCGCTGGGAGAGCTTGGTATTGCACCGCTTCTGGTGACTACGACATTCAATATTATCCTCGGCGGCGTTTGCCTTGCATTGGCGCTTGCGTTTGGATTAGGCGGTAAAGATGCCGCCGCAAGGTATCTCGAGGAATTAAGGCAGAGACGCTCTCAGCAAAGAAGCTGACGAAAACCCAGGCCGGTCGGGTAATTGTAGAGTGTCTTGAGAGGAGGCAAAAGAGAGCGAAGACCGTCTCTCTGCGGAGGGGTGACTATTTCAAACCCGCGCGAGGTCCGCTTGTGCCATTCCGCACTTGCCTGCCCGCCGCAGCCTTTTATCCTGCGCAGCCTTCCGGCCTTCGTAGCCGCTGCTACTTCGGCGGAGTATGCTGGCGAAGTAGGATGGCGTAGGCGGGTGTACTTGTGCTCTTTTATTAAGATTACAGAAACTGGGGGAAAATGTAACAGTGAATAATTGGCCACAGAGAACAGAAATACTGATATTAAGCCACAGAGCTCACAGAGGCCGCAGAGATTAATTATTTACTATTCATTAACCACGAATGTCCTAGGGACTCCTGACGGAGGACACGAATTAAACCAGATGACCGACGACGGAGGACGGAAAAATCCGAAATCCGAATCTCTAAATCCGCCTTCGTCCCTAAGGGACTACGGCGGGCAAGTTCTCGATGCTGGAAATGGATATCTGCTTTCGCAGGGATGACAACAAAAAAACCCTCGACCGTGCCGAGGGCTAACAACCCCCAACGTAAAGTTGGGGGCTAAACATCCTCGATACTGGATGCTTGATACTGGATTCTGGATGCTCGATACTCGATTCTGGATGCTGGATTCTGGATGCTGGATTCTGGATGCTTGATTCTGGATGCTGGATGCTGGATTCTGGATGCTTGATACTCGATGCTGGATGCTGGATTCTGGATGCTTGATTCTTGATACTCGACGGAGTGGACGACGGAGGAGCGAGGTGAATTGAGTTTGACAAATCCGGACAATAGTGGTATAAACAATAGGATACAAAAGATTGGAATATCCCGGGGCCGCAGCGGAAGAGGACCAGCCTTGACGGTTTTTTTTGTTTTGTAATTTACGTACAGGAGAAACGATGCAAAAAATGCTAAAAACTTCGGCTGACGGCAGGAAATGCGCTTTTCCGAACTGCACGCATATCCTGAGTATCTACAACCACGAGGCTTACTGTCATATACACCGTGATAAGGGGCCTAAGGGTGAACAATCCAAGCTTTCAGGCTATCTTGAAGAATTAGCCAAAACTACGTAGTACCTGTCTGGTATGAGAGGGAGTAAATTGGCCCCGGTTTGGTTATCGGTATTTCCTCTTTCGTCAGTCCGTGAAGGCTTAAAACAGGCAGGTGAGATTCATTTTCTATTTACTATTTGTTAATCGCTGATACCTATTACCTATGGCACAGGGGCACAGGTTGCGCTGATTAACAAGACTCCAAAGGCCGGGGCAGGTTCAATTCTTCGAGCCAGAGGAAGGCCGGTAATAGGCCTGACCAGACTTATACAAGTGCAGACGGCCCCTGATATCCCGGGCAAGTTTCCCGTTATCAGCATCCTGGGCCAGTTTGAGTGCCCGTTGTGCGATTTTAATTGCCGACGTGAAATTTCCGTCAGCAGCATAGGCGATAGCGAGTGTATCCATAGGTTCGGGCTGGGTGTATTCGAGCTGTTCACAAATTTGCTCTGCGATATCAATTGCCTTCTTTGGGTCATGATACTTTGTTTCTTTGTAGGCAGCTAAGAGGAAGGCCAGTTTGTTTTTAAGTGCCAGCCAATCCGGATAGGCAGGCAGCACTTTTCGATACTCTTCGATTGCCCTATCAATTTGGTCGGTGATTTCGAGCGCTTCGGCGAGATGATACCTGAGAATCGTTTCGTAAGGGTCAAGTACAATTGCTCTTTCGAAATTTGCTATTGCCTGGTCATATCGGCCACTGTTGAATAGTGCCAACCCAAGATTGGCATATGCCTGTGACGATTGTGGGGTGAGTTTTAACAACTCTCTTGATTGTCTGATTGCCTGGCCATAGTCACCGCGACCCAAGAAAAGATTTACGAGATTTGTATGGGCGGGGACGTAATCGGGCCTAACACGCAAGGCTTCGTAAAAATGGGCGAGCGCCTCATCAACTCTTCCGGTTTGCCAGAGGGCGAAACCACAATTTACGTGCGAGTCGGCGTATATAATTGTAAGATTATAAAGTTTGCCGTATTTGACCGGATCAATCTCGGCGGTCTGGTTTGTATCCGGCAGCGGCGGCAGTAACTGGTCGTATAACAGAACAGCTTCGTGATATTTTTTTTGTGTTATCAGGACTTCGCCAATATAGTTCTGTATCCTGGGAGAAGGTCTGATTTTAACAGCTTGTTTGTAGTGCTCTATTGCTTTGTCGTATTGCCCCTGGTAGTAGAGGGTATTTGCCAACATTTCATGAGCATACCAGTTTTTTGGGTTCACCTTTACGGCGTGGCTGAATAACGCCATATCGTTCTTCCACGTTTTGACCTGGCGCCAAGACAGAAACCCAAGGGAGCAATAAGCCAACGTGAAGAGTAAGATAAGCAGGATTTTTAGTGGTTTTGCCTTGATGTTTTTTGTCAGGTCGGCCAGGCCCCAAACAACAATTATAGCCAGGCCTATACCCGGTATATAAGTATATCGGTCGGCCATTGCGGCTGAACCTGATTGTACAAGTCCGATTACGGGGACAAGGGTGCCCAGATACCATAACCATCCCACGAGTGTGTATTGGCGTCGATAGAAATATATAAGCACAGCAGATATTGCGCACAATGTGACAACACTAACGGCCACATAGGAAACTGAAACGTTTTTGCCGGGATGTGGATAGAAGAATTGCAGCCGTATCGGCAAGAAGAATTTTTCTACATATTCGGCGTATGAGATTAAGGCGTTGGAGATTCGGCTAATAAGGGACAACCCGGCTTCCTGGGCAACACTTCCTACGGCTTTCTGGATAGAATATATCATTACCGAATCCAAACCCGATAGGATAAAGAACGGAAGTTTTTCCGTGAGCGCACGGAAGTACAACCATATTCTGCTGCGAATGACTAATGATTCCTGCGAATTTGAGTTGGAATGGACTGATTCTGGAATTTGAAAGCGCTTAAGCGGCCAGTAATCCAAGAGCAATAACACAAAAGGCAAGGTCACAAGCGTGGGTTTTGTCAGGAGGCCGAGGGCAAATGACACCAATGCTATGATGTACCGAGACGGACGGCGGCTTCTAACAAAGCCGACATACGCAATTATAGCTATCAGCGCAAACATCATGCTCAGGACGTCCTTGCGTTCGGTAATCCAGGCAACAGATTCGACCCGAAGAGGATGCAGTGCGAAGAGGCATGCAAGTGCAAAGCTCAGCCAGAACCGCCGCGTCATATAGGTAAAAGCCAGCAGAATCAGGAGAGAATTGACTATATGCAGGATGACGTTGGTTAGATGATGGCCGGCGGGGTTCAATCCATAGATTTGGCAATCCAGCATGTGCGACAGGAAGGCCAAGGGGAGCCAAAGGCCAACGAGGTCGATGTTCTCAGTATAACTAAATGCCCAGCGAATGCTGCGAGCATTGAGGCCTGATTTTACGAACTCGTTGTCGTAAACATATGAAGGGTCGTCGAAATTGACGAAGTCATGGTGTAGGGTCTGCCAATAAACGGCAATCACAGATGTGACAAGCACCAGGCACGCCAGCAGTTTGCCATGCTGTTTTATTATTCGCATCAAGAATGCTCTTATCAAAATCTCTGGGTTATGTTGTTCTGACACCCGGCACTTGAGTTCACGGATGGAGCTCCTGCGTGCCAGGTGCTTTATAATACCAAGACAGGATATCCGCTTTGAGCTTTCGATATCCACTTATAAAGTCCAGAGGCGGATATTCTACAGTTTTTTACGTTGCACCGCACAGTTTTTTATTCTTACCGACACTTTCAGGCCGGATAGAACCCAAGGGCAAATAACGCAACATTATGGCGGCAGCGGGTTTGGGGTTGACTTTTGGGGTTTAAGGGCTAAACTAACCACTCCTGTCTCGATATTCGAAATGATAATAATGAATAAGGAAGAATCAGGTGGATTATAAGTACGTTGTTTTGATAAAACAGGTGCCGGATACGAAGCGAATCACCGGCAAGGCGATGAACGACGACGGTACGGTGAACCGTTCGGCGCTGCCTGCGATATTCAATCCGGAAGACCTTAACGCGCTGGAGCTGGCGCTTCAAATCAAAGAAGAACACGGCGGGACGGTGACGGTGATAACGATGGGGCTGCCGGCGGCGTCGGGGATACTGAGAGAATCACTTTATCGCGGGGCGGACCGGGTGATATTGATTACCGACCGGCGATGCGCGGCGAGCGATACATTAGCGACAAGCTATATACTCAGCTGCGCGGTCAAGAAACTCGAATACGATATAGTGATTTGCGGCAGGCAGGCGATTGACGGTGATACGGCACAGGTGGGGCCTCAACTGGCGGAAAAACTCGGAATCACCCAAATAACCTACGTGGAGAAGCTACCAGAACTTGAGAATGAGCATATAACCGCTCAGCGGAATATCGGCAACGGCCAGCAGCAGGTGCGCGGCAAGCTGCCGATGCTTTTGACAGTGACGGGTGACGCGAATGAGCCGCGAGTTGCGGCAGCGAGAAAAATGATGAAATATAAAAAGGCAAAAGCGCCTACAGAGATTGAGCAGCAGATAAAAGCCGAAAGGCCGGATATCGATGAGGATGCCTTAGTCAAGCTCGCTAAAGAGAAATGCCGGCAGCTCGATGATAAGGGTTTGTTGATTGAGCAATGGGACCTTGATTTTCTGGAGGCGGACCTCGGCTGGTGCGGCAGGAGCGGCTCGCCGACAAAGGTACACCGTATCCAGAGTATCGTTCTGGCTGCGAAAGAAAGTAAAGACGTCGAGCCGACGAGGCAGGGAATCGCTGATATGATTCACGAGCTGATAGAAGATAAGACGATTGCGTAAAGATTGAACATCGAACGTTAAACATCGAATATTGAATGTGGAATTACGAAGCGAAGAAGACTTTAAGGTGTGACTTTGCATGATAGGCGTGAACAGAGAAGGTGAGGTTTGGGTATTCGCGGAGCAGCACCAGGGCAAGCTGGAGGATACGCCGCTGGAATTGATGGGCAAGGCGCGGCAGCTTGCGAACATCCTCGATGTTAAAATGGCGGCTGTTCTTTTAGGCAGTAACATCGGGCAGATTGCCACCAAATTGATTCAGTACGGCGCTGATAAGGTGTATGTGGTTGACAATCCTCTGCTCGAAAATTTTCAGACGAACAGCTACGCCAGAACCATCTGCCAAGTCATACAAAAATACGAACCGCAGATTGTCATGTACGGTGCGACGGTGACGGGAAGGGACCTGGCGCCGCGAATTGCAAGTCAAATCAAGGCTGGACTTACAGCGGACTGTACTGACCTACAAATCGGCGACCATACAGAAGCGGGCAGCGGGAAACTCCATAAGAACCTTTTATTTCAGGTTCGGCCTGCCTTCGGCGGCAATATCATCGCGACGATTATCAATTACGACCGCTGGCCTCAGATGGCGACGGTGCGAGAAGGCGTGATGCCGATGCCAAGTCCGGACGTTAGTCGGCAGGGTAAGATTATCAAAGAACAGGTGCAGCTCAGCGCGGCGGACCTGCCTTTGACGATTCTTGAAGAACATAAGCGCGAAAAGAAGGTGGACCTGAAGGCGGCGAGGGTAATCGTCGCAGGCGGGGCCGGCGTGGGCAGTAAAAACAACTTCAAACTGATATGGAACCTGGCGAATGTTCTCGGCGCCGCTCCGGCGGCGAGCAGAGCTGCGGTGGACTTAGGGTTTATCGACCATGACCACCAGGTAGGACAGACGGGAACAACGGTGCGGCCAAGCCTTTATATCGCGGTCGGTATCAGCGGCGCGATACAACACCAGGCGGGGATGAGCGAAAGTCAAAAAATTATCGCAATCAACAACGACCCGGATTCGCCGATTTTCCAGATTGCACATTATAAGATATTAGGCGACCTGAACGAAGTCGTGCCGAGAATGATAAAGGCGCTGAAGGAAAAGA
>CAYSTP010000107.1:0-7369 GCA_964434085.1 uncultured Pirellulales bacterium | reverse complement strand
CTGCAGAGTTTCTGCGGGCCTTTTTTTTGCAGTATTACATACCGGCCCGGCTTCTAAAGATCGCCATGTCGTGCTCAACACTGGTTGCTAAACCCGCCAGATGTAATTGTCGCATCATAAGCAGACGACAGCACGAATTCACACACGAGCTCTGATTTGTCCCGAACCATTGAAGTATGCACCTTGTTGGGTTATAATCAGGCCCGACGATGGATAGTTTTCAATATTACTATCAAAAAACCATAGTTTAAATTTTTATTCAAGGAATCCCGCCTGTTATGAATACTAAACATCACAACCGATTATCCTTTTGTATCTATCTGGCGGTTATCGTAAACGCTCTCCTCAATATAGTGAACGCCGACAGCCCTTTAGATATTCACGTGTGGGAAATGAAAGAAGTTACGCTGAAAGCAGAAAAGTACTATGGCAACTTTTATACAGATGTAACGTGCTGGGTAGACCTGAAAGGTCCGAATTTCTCGAAACGAATTTACGGCTTCTGGGACGGCGGCAATGTTTTCGTTGTGCGTATAGCGGCAACGGAACCGGGGAAATGGCAATGGATAAGCGGGTCAAACCAGCCTGAAGATAAGGGGCTTAACGGCCATACCGGAGAATTTGTCGCTGTTGACTGGACGGAAGAAGAAAAGTTGCAAAACCCCAATCGTCGCGGTTTCGTTCGGCCAACGCCAAACGGACACGCATTACAATACGCCGACGGCACGCCGTTTTTTATGGTCGGCGACACATGGCTGGCTGGGGCCACGTGGCGGCTGCCTTTTAGAGGTGTCTGCCCGGCAGAGAATTACGTGCCGGGGCCGGGAATCGGGTTCGAAGATGCAACGGCCTACCGGAAAAGACAGGGCTACAATTCAGTCAGCATGATAGCCTGCTTTCCAAACTGGGAATCGGATTGTCATGCAAGCACTTATGCGGATTCCAGCGGTATATACCTGAGAAACGCATGGGAAAAATTTGATTACCCGGTCGAAAAGGGCAAGCTGACCGCAAAAAATATGCGCGACGAATACGGCAACAGGCCCTTTAAAATGTCAGCTAAGCACAAGAGCGTAGCTGATTTTGATAATATCATCCCTGAGTATTTTCAGAGCCTGGACAAAAAAATGCAGTATTTGTCCGATGAGGGTTTTGTCCCTTTATTAGAGACCGTAAGAAGGGACAACTGCCCGGCGTGGAAGGCTTATTTTGACTTTAATGAATCATACGCACGATACGTCCAATACCTGATATCAAGATACGGCGCGTATAATATCATCTTCAGCGGGATTCATCTCGACTGGATTCCAAAAGAATACAGCTTGACCGCTGACGAATTCAACGAAGCACTGACCTATCATTTAAAAAAATATGGCCCGTTGCCGTTTGGACAGCCACACACGACACTAATCAATGATTCCACGTATAAACAGTTCGGCCATAATCAGGACTGTCCCTGGCTGACCATGCACAGCGTGGGCAACAAACCGCGCGACCACAGCGTTTCCAAGGCGATTGAAACCCTTTTTAAGCTCGAGCCACCATATCCCGCTATAAACTTCGAGCCGTATTACACAGGCTGGCATCATGAAATAAACATGCCGAATGGTGAACGTCCGCCGGCTGATTCCGCGCGCGATAACTACTTCTCACGCGCTCAGATGTACGGCTCGGTCCTTTCGGGAGGATTGTCGGGGCATGTGCACGGCACAAGCGCCTATGATATTACCTCGACCGGAGAGCCGGCAGGCGTTCGTCCACATTTCTGGGACGCGTTGAAGTTCGAATCGGGTCTGTATATGCAGCATCTGGCGGCATTTATATTATCCGAAGGAGATAAGTACCAGCAATTACAGCCCAGCTCACAAAATATACATCCGCAAAAAGCCCCGAACAGTCACCCAAGGGGGCTGGACGGCTGGTCGTTTATGATGATTACTGCTGAAAAAGATTTTGCCCTGCTTTACTTTGAGAACAAGACGGTACTGCCCACATTAAGCGGATTTAAACCTGCTACGTCATACAGTTTCCAATGGTTTAATCCCAGAAACGGCGAGTGGAAAGAAGGCATTACCATTAAAACAGACCCCAAAGGGATGCTGGCATTGCCGGGATTTCCCGATGTGCAAAATCCATCTACCATTGACTGGGCTGCCAAAATTCTCGAAAAAAGATGAAGCGTTCAGCCATAAATGCATCCATGAGGCTGAAGAAATCTTTGAGCAAGCTGTTCAAAACCAACAGGACTTATCAGCATCACATAGGCAACCAATACAGACAGTAGGCGCCATAAGCTATTTGGTTTTCAAAGAACTATACTTCCCGTAACAACCGGTAGATTATAACACACAGGAAAACAGGATTTACTAAGTCCCTAAACTAGTTCGTGGTCCTTACTGTAATGGACCCTTGTCTCCTTTTTCTGAATTCTTCATTCCTAAGATGATATGGTTGGCCGTGCACGGACAGCGACAGTACAGGGGTTTGGTCAGGTTTCGACGCGCTTGGCACGCGCCCTTTCTTGACGAGAGAAAAAAAAAGGCTGTTAAACACAAGTGCTTGTCAACCCTAATATTACAAAGCAAACCCGAAGGAGCTCGAACCGGCAACCTTCGGATCAACGGTCCTGTGTGCAGACTATAAGTGGCGTATTTATAGGGGGCCATAACACCATTTTTGGCCGAAAATGGCAGTTACAGGGGTGACCCGAAGTATATTATTGCCGGATAAATATGATTTTTTCTCGTAAACAAAGCAGGTCATGAAATGTAAAATTATACGTGCAGTTGTCACAGTGCTCACAGGTTTTGTGTTTCAAATTCCATATTGAGCCTATTTTGCTCGTTTTTTGGTTTTGCAACTTTATACTATACAGAATTTTTGCCGGCGATGTTTATTGATATAGTCGAAAAACCAAGGCAGGATTAGTTCAAAGGACGATATGCCGGGCTTCAAAAAAAGATTAAATAGATTATACTGCACATGCCTTATCTGCATGTGTTGTTCTTCTTTCCTTCAATCTTATTCTACAGAGGCGATTTATATAAATACAAGTCGCAACAACGAATCTAACTCATTACCCAGTACCAAGGAATACGGTGACATTAAAAACGACAAAATGTATACCTTGTTTGCTGCTGGTGATACTATGATTGCGAGATGGATGCATTATTGGTATTACGAAAAAGGGCCGGACTTCATACTTGGCGAGGTTAAGGAGATTGTGTCGACGGCTGACATAGCAATGACAAATCTCGAGTGTGTCATATCTACAAAAGGAGACTTCTTTGATAAGGGTGAAAGTCGGCCTTACCTATATCGTGCTCGCCCCGAAATGCTTGATATTCTTACCAATGTAGGTTTTGACCTTGTTGTTACAGCAAACAACCATGCTATGGACTACGGACCTGAAGCACTTCTTGAACAGATGGAATTGCTCAATTCCGTTGGTATTGCCCAAGTAGGTAGCGGACGCAACCTCAATGAAGCTTCCAGCCCTACATATATAAGGATTGGTGATATAATCTTAGCTTTTATAAGTGTGGAAACCTCTTTTCCTGCATGTGCCGCACAATCGGATAGGGCGGGTGTTTTTCATGCCAAAGGCAGAGAAAATATTATCAAAGAATTGACAAATCCTATCGCCGAAGCCAAAAGGAATGCAGATATAGTAGTTTTCACTCCTCATTGGGGTCGAAATTGGACCGAAAACCCGACCAGCGAACAAATCGAACTGGCTCATAGTATTATCGATATGGGGGTGGATGCGATTTTAGGCCACTCATCACACCAGGTACATGGAATCGAAGTTTATAAAGAAAAGCCCATTATATACGACATGGGCAGTTTTCTCTTCGATAGAGTTGGTCAGGGAAGGATGCGTCATTCTGCCGGTTTTATACTCGAATTCAATCAACAAGGTTTCCATAGAGTGTCAATATACCCTTTAAGGTTGTATGAGAGCCGTACTATTATAGCAGAGGAAAAAGATTCAGACAGTTTTTGCAAGCTGTTGGTCAACCTAACTCGGCAGCTAAATCCCGATTTGAAATTGACCAGAGATAATAACGTCTTAAAACTTGAATTATCTCCAGGTAAAACCTTAAATTCCAGAGTTACTACCCCGAACAGGTTATTCGATAGTAATCAAACCACAAGATTACAGGATATCTATCGTCAGCGAAAGACTAATGTCGTATTCGACGAACCACCATATCCAGGCAAAGGCTTTAATCCGGTAAAGATAGAGTCCGGCATAACAATGATCGACGCCAAGTTGCCCAGTGCTGTAAAACCACGTCATGGATTCAAAGCTGAGGTTATACTTAAAGTATCAAAACCGCTCAAAGGCCCTTGGAAAGGATGTATTAAGGCAAGAAAGTCAGATAATACCGACGGCTTCATTTGGCGGTATCCATTCTCTGATGGAGGGTGGTTACCATGTCTTTGGGAGGAAGGACAGATAGTGATTGACCGAACCCTTGTCAGGCCTCCGTTAGTTACTGAAGGAGTATATGAACTGTATTGGAGGCTGGAAAATAGCGAGGCTCAAACATATCTAAAACCTATAGATAAAGAGTATCAAAATGATGAAGGTCTCATTCCTATAGGGAAAATATTAGTGACATCAAAATAAGTCAAAATGCACCATTGACGCCTCAATAGGACCGAAAACACTATTGAAGCTTTTACTAAGCAGCTAAGTTGTCTAGCCACTTTTGACCCATTTTGCCAAAAATGAGGGTTTCTTCGATGAAAACAAAAAAGGCTACCAGGCATAACTGCTTGATGGCCCCAAAGTTACATCAACGAGGCCGAAGGGGCTCGAACCCTCAACCTTCGGATCGACAGTCCGATGCTCTAGCCAATTGAGCTACGGCCCCGAAGTTAACTAATGACACGGATTATAGCGCTCAAGGCCGGAATATGTCAAACGATTTCAGCTAAAACCCGAAAACAAAAAACGATAGTCACAATCGGCCGTATATAATTCCCCACCGTCCACAACACATCAGTTATTCGGCTGTTACTTTCCTGCACCCTTTGAGCGGCGAACAACCGGCTGCGACTTCGTGGTCTTTCTGGCATCCTGTTGAAGGACTTTCACGGCCTTTTTGACGTCCGCAAGCTTGAGCACACCTGTTGTCCGGCCTCCCTTCGCGCCGGCGGTGCAGTAAGCGTATGAGATGTTAATGTGATTCTTGGCAAGTCTTTCCGCAACAGCGGCCAGAGCACCCGACTGGTTGGTAAGATTGACGCACAGCACCTGTGTCTCGTTGTAAGGCATATTGAGATTGGTCAGCACTTCCCTGGCGCGGTCCGGCTCTTCAAAAATAACTCTCATCACACCATGCTCCACTGAGTCCATCATGGTCAGCGCTATAATATTAATCTTTGCCCTGGCGAACTCACCGAGTATTTGGGCCAGGACTCCGGGCTTATTTACCATGAAGATTGAGAACTGAGCCGCGATATACATACCCTTATCCTTCCATTGAAACACTCTTTATCCTGCCTCGACAGCCTCGTGGTCCCCAAACGCTTTCTTTTGCGTTTGAGGTGTCCCTTCAAGTGCGCTCTGTTTGTCGGGAAAGAATCTAAAAATCTTGTCGAGATTAGTAATGGTAAATACTCGGTGCAGTTGGGGATTGATTGCACTTATCACAACTTCACCCCCGAGCTCATTAAGCTTGGCCCGAATCTCCAAAAGAAGCCCCAACACCTGCGACGAGAAGAACTTGACCTGTTCAAAATCAAACACCACCATCGTCGGTTTGTGCTCATCAACATATTCGCGTATTCGTATCGCAGCAGCGTCAATCCCCTCATAATTACTAATTGACGTCGCCTTAAACGAGACCACCGCCACGTTGTCCTGTGGGGTTATTTCCAGGCCTAAATCGTCTTTCATAAGCACAACAAGCCCCTACAATAGGCAATAATCAACTTGTGATTATCGCAAATGGCCCAATCTTAGTCGAGAATTTTTTCTCAACATTTCCAACAGGCTACGAAATGGTCCGGTCGTGGGCCTTTCTGCTCAAAGGCAGGCGTCTGCCGCCGGCAGATATCTTCGGCAAGCGGGCAGCGGGGATGGAAAGAGCATCCCCTTGGGGGATTCAGTGCACTGGGCACTTCGCCGCCGGCGGCGGTCTTCTGGCCTCGACGCTCGGTTTTGACCTTGGGGATTACAGATATTAGCGCCCGCGTGTAAGGGTGCAGCGGGTTGCCATACAATTCCTTTGCATCGGCCCGTTCGACTATCTTGCCCAGATACATTACCGCGATTACATCGCAGAAGAACTCAACCACTGCCAAATCGTGCGCGATAAACAGAAAGGTCAGGCCGAAATCATCCTGCAAGTCTTTAAGCAGGTTCAGTATTTGTGACTGAATAGAAACATCCAGCGCACTGACGGGCTCATCACAGATAACCAATTCAGGCCTGAGCACCAATGCACGTGCCACGCCGATTCGCTGGCGCTGACCACCGGAAAACTCATGAGGATACTTGTTAATATGTCCCGGCGACAACCCGACACGCTCGATGATTTCACTGACCTGCCCGGCAACTTCGGACCGACTAAGCTTCTTGTGGACCCGCAGTGCCTCACCAACAATATCGCCCACGGTCATCCTCGGATTGAGCGAACTGTAAGGGTCCTGAAAGACAATAGTAATCCGCCTCCTGAGCGACTGTAGTTGTCTCTTGTCGGCCTTGAGAACGTCGAGTCCTTCGAATGTCACGCTGCCCGAAGTCGCCGGTACCAAGCGGATAATCGTCCTGGCCGCCGTTGTCTTGCCGCAGCCGCTCTCGCCGACCAGCCCAAGTGTCTGTCCTTTGTGTATGCCAAAACTGATGCCGTCAACAGCCTTGATATAGCCAACCGTTCGACGCAAAAGGCCCTTCCTAACTGCGAAGTAGGTCTTCAAATCCTCAACATTAAGGAGCAGGCCGTTACTGTCTGTATTTTGATTCATATTCGTTTCGTTCCTGCTGCGTCTCGTAACCGGGTGCATACCAACACGCGACATGCCGTCCAGTCTGCACTTCTCTAAGCTCAGGCTCTACAGCCTGACATCTCTTATCGTTACAGCCTACGGGGCATCGCGGGTGGAACTTGCAGCCGGCCGGGAAATGTAACGGGTCAGGAACCGTTCCGGGTATCGTCTGTAAGCGCTTGCCCTCGAAGCCCAAATGCGGCACGGATTTCAGCAATCCCCATGTGTAAGGATGCAAAGGATTCTCAAAAAGTGCTTTGGCCTCAGCCATTTCTGCTATCCGAGAAGCATACATAACAGCGACATCATCGGCCCGCTCGGCAACGACACCCAAATCGTGCGTAATCAGTATAATGCTCATATCATT
>CAYSTP010000106.1:0-7507 GCA_964434085.1 uncultured Pirellulales bacterium | reverse complement strand
TTCTACTTCTACCAGGTTCGCAAAGTCGATGCGATATTCATTGTTTTGACGAGTTCCGGGGCGTTCCTGTTCCCGATGGCGTTGTTGTCGGTGGTAATGTTCGATTCCCTTTCGGGCCTGAATCCGGTTGTTATCGTCGGCTCTATCTTCAGCACGTTCCTGCCATACCTGGCGATGGTAGTTTTTCTTTTTATTTTCGCTGCTTTGTCTTTTGTTGCGTTGGGCTTTGTCGGTCAGCAGCCGGTTTTCACATGGATAACAACAGGTTTATCGATTTACCTTATGATGGTCGGCGCGCATATCCTCGGCAGGTTTTACTTCAGGTACGAGGAAAAGCTCAACTGGGACGTGTAGCTTTCGCGCAGGTCTATTTTTCCAGGGCCGTCAGGTCTTCGTAGGTCTCTCGGCGTCGGATGACGGTGAATTTGTCGCCATCGACGAGTATCTCAGCCGCCCGGCAGCGTGCATTGTAATTACTGCTCATCGTAAAGCCGTACGCCCCGGCAGTGAATACAGCTATCAAATCTCCCTGTTTGACCGGCGGTATGTTGCGTTCTTTGGCCAGGAAGTCGGCGCCTTCGCATATCGGCCCGACAATGTCCACCTGCTCGATACCCGCGATGCTCAGGTCTTTAGAACGTTTCGGCGGCAAGTATTTTTGCTCTACGTGTGCAGGCCAGATGAAATGAAATGCGTCGTAAAGACAAGGCCGAATTAGGTCGTTCATGGCCGCATCGACGATAACAAACTTTTTTGCTCCACCCTGTTTCAGATACAGCACGCGGCTAAGCAGTATGCCGGCGTTCGCGCAGATGCTTTTGCCGGGTTCCAGTATCAGCTTGAGATTCTTGTCTTTGAGCAGGGGCACGATACCGCCTGCGTAATCGGCCGCTGATGGCACCGTGTCTGATTCGTAGTCCGCACCGTAACCGCCGCCCAGGTTTAGGGCCTCGACCGTATGTCCCTGCTGTCGAAGCGAATCTATCAGCGGCAGCACTCTTTTGACCGCTTCGACGTAGGGGTCGATTGTTTTGCCGCCCGTACCCAGATGTACGTGAATTGCACACAAGCTGACCCGGTCGTTTGCGCCATATTGAGCGAAGACCTTCTGTGCCCTGTCGAGGTCAACGCCGAACTTGGTTTGCCTTTTTCCGGTTTTCAGGAACCTGTGGGTTTTGTAATCGACATCCGGATTGACGCGAATCGCGGCTTTGGTTTTTTTACCCTGCCGGTCAGCCAGGCGAATCAGATTCTCCAGTTCCGCCTCGGACTCGATATTGAAATAGGCGATGCCCGCGTCCAGCGCCTCGGTGATTTCCCGGTCTGTTTTGCCTACACCGGCGAAGACGATTTTCGACGGGTCCGCGCCGGCCTGCATGGCTCGGTAAAGCTCGCCTCCGCTGACGATGTCGAACCCGCTGCCGGCCTGAGCCATAAACCGCAGGATGTTGATGTTACCGCATGCCTTGACCGAATAACAGACCATCACATCCATCTGGCGGTAGGCTTTGCGGATTTTCTGCAGGTGCTCTATGAATGTTGCCTTGCTGTAGATATAGACCGGTGTACCGACCTGCCCGGCGATTTGTTCAACCGGTACCTGCTCGGCGAACAGCTTGTTGTCTCTGTACTGGAAATAGTCCATTTGCATCCTCAGTCCCGGCACAAACCTGAATGGGCGCATCAGACAGGTCGGCCAGTTTACATGATTCACCCCCGATTGCAAGAGCCGGGTCCCTTCGGGGCATCCGAGGCATCTAAGCGCTTTTGCGAGGATAGGCGCATAAAAAAATGGAAGGCCTCGTGTTTGAAAACCTTCCATTTTTGTAGCTTTTTCAGCCTTTTGTTAGCTGAACGCTATTTTTTCTTCTTGGCTTTCTTTTTTGCTGTTTTCTTTTTTGCTGTTTTCTTTTTGGCTTTTCTCTTTTTGGCCATTACTGTTCTCCTTCAGTAAATTCGACATTCCTTTTTTTACGTTACTAACTATGATGAATATAGTTTTATGATAACATGACACGTTACTGTGACAAGGTTAATATTCAGTTATCAAAGATATTAACAGCTACTACTATATTTTATCGGCCAAAATTTTTAGATTACTCCACAAAAATTTGCTGCGGTGATGGTTTCACCTGCCCGATGTGCCTTACGAATAGTCTCTCAATGAGTAGCGGGACTCGAGTGCTCAGCCGCTGGAAGGTAAGCACAGTCACCATGTTTAAGCAGTCATTACTCTTGAAATATTGCTCGACTGTTCTTATATTGATTAGCTGAAAGTGCGATTTTTAGAAGTTATAGCCCTGTTGGCGGCAATCTGATTTCCCAAGAGAAGGAGCTGTGCCATGTCAACGATGATGTTGCCGACTTTTATTTGTTCGGTCGTCGGCTTGCTTTGGCGACCCTGATTTTTAGAATGATAAGCCGTGTCTGAGCCAAAAGTGGGCCGGGAAAATTTTTTGAAAATTTTTAGTGAATTGGCTAAAAAAAATTACAGAGGGCCTGTTAGTTTCCCATGTCGCAAATGAAAACAGCTCTGTTCGGCGGCACGTTCGACCCAATCCACAAGGGTCATATCGGTGTGGCGCGCGGCGCCGTCGAAATCATCGGCGCCGACAAACTCATATTCGTCCCCGCCAGGCGTTCGGCACTAAAGGGCGAATCACCTGTCGCGTCTGATGCCGACAGATTACAGATGATTCGACGGGCTATTACCGGCATTGACGAGTTTGGAGTTAGCGACCGGGAACTGCGAAGGCCTGCGCCGAGCTACACCATTGAGACGGTACGACATTTTCACCGTGAGCTTGGGCCTGATGCGGAGCTTTATTGGCTGCTCGGCGCCGACAGCGTTGCTGAACTGCCCCGCTGGTACAAAATTGAAGAGCTTATAGACGAGTGTTTCCTGACGTGCATGTATCGGGCCGGTTATAAACCGCCTGATTTCTCAGGGTTCGTCGAGTCTTTAGGTCCTGACCGGGTCAGAAAACTGCAGGACAACGCGATTCAAACCCCGTTGATAGACGTAAGCGGCACACAGATACGTGCTCGGCTGGCTAAAGGACGGGATGTCAGCGATATGCTCAGCCCTGAAGTCGCCGCCTATATTCGCGAGAAAAAGCTGTATCGTTAGCCTGTTTTGTTGACGGTCTTTATCAGCCAGTCATACCAGCCTTCCATGCCCTGCCCCGTCTTTGCCGATGCGCAGAAAATCTGGATGTCCTTATTCAATCTGCGTGCGTCGGACTTGACTTTTTCAATATTGAAGTCAACCGCCCCCGATGGCAGCAAGTCAATCTTGTTTATGAGCAGGACCTTCGATTTTGAAAATATCGCCGGATACTTGGCGGGTTTGTCGTCGCCTTCAGCTACGGAAAGGACCACGACCTTGCCGTCTTCGCCCAACTCGAAGGCCGAAGGACATACGAGGTTCCCCACGTTCTCCACGATTACCAAATCGATGTCGGCCAGCGGCAACTGTGCCAGAGCGGAACTGACCTGCGCCGCCGACAGATGGCACGAGCCGTTGGTATTTATCTGCACAGCAGGTGCCTCGGTTGCTCGAATCCGCTCGGCGTCGAGCTGGGTCTGAATATCGCCTTCAATTACACCGATTTTGAGTCTGCCTTTGAGGTCGGTTATAGTCCGCGTCAAAATCGTCGTTTTGCCGGAGCCCGGCGAGGAAATCATGTTGAGACAATATTTTCCTTTCTTCCGAAGCAGTTTGCTGTTCTGCTGCGCATATTCTTCATTGGCGCTCAATATCTTTGTGCCGAGCTGAATCTTTTTGCCCATTGTTCACTCCGTCTCGGGATTTCCCTCGAATTCTATCTCTTCCAGCAGCAGCGGTGGGTCCGGCAGGAGGTCGAACTTGTCGCACCCACAGTGCCTGCACGCCGGTTTGGTCAAATCAAAATCAAACTGTCTGCCGCAACTGCTGCATTTACCCTGGATAGTTTTGTGCTCTATCTGGAGTTTCATCCCCTCGCAGAGGGTCCCTTTGGCAATGGCATCGAACGCAAACTTGAGCACCTCATCATTTACCGCATTGAATGTCCCGCAACTGATTCGGGCGATAATCGGCTTTGCCCTTTGTTTTGCCGCCTCAGCGGCAATCGAATCCAGCAGGTTCTTTGCCACCATCGTCTCATGCATCAGCAAATCCTCGGCAGCTCCCTCCCATAAGGCATCTGCACAATTCTTATACCTGCGATTCTGGTCTTCATTTCAACCAAGGCCTGCTCCCGTACCTGACGGACATCACCGATTATGCTCGCATCCTTTCCAATCTCGTGTTTTTTGCAGATAGCCAGGCACTGCCGGGCCGTGTCCGGCGATACCACGATAACGACCTTGCCCTCATTGGCGATATTAAGAACATCGAAGCCCAGCATATTCGCAGCGGCCTGCACCGTCGGATTAACGGGAATATCCGCCTCGTTGATATCGATACTCAGATTGGCGGCCTCGACTATCTCGTTAAGTGTTGCCGCCAGGCCGCCTCGCGTCGGGTCGCGCATAAATTTGATGCCGGGACAGTTCCGCAGCAGTTCATCTGTCAGCGGCGCCAGCGACGCACAGTCACTGACAAGCAAAGTCTCGAACTTTATGCCCTCCCGTTGCGACATAATCGTCATACCATGGTCGCCAATGGTTCCGCTTACAATAATCTTGTCGCCGGCCGAAATCCCGTCGAAGCCGCACTCGGTATCGTAAACCCTCACACCAACGCCCGCGGTGTTGATGTACAGGCCTTCGGCGGCTCCGGCCTCGACGGTTTTGGTGTCGCCCGTTACTATTTTCACATTGTTCTGTTGCGCGGCTTGTGCGGCGCTGTCCAGTATCTTTTCTAATAGCTCGATTTCAAAGCCCGTCTCGATAATCAGCGATAAGGCAATCGCTACCGGCTTTGCACCGGCCACTGCCAGGTCATTTAACGTTCCACAGACAGCTAATTTGCCGATATCGCCGCCGTTGAAGAACAGAGGTTTGACCACGTAGCTGTCGGTAGTAAAGCATATCCGGGATGAGTCCAAATCGAGGTTGGCAGAGTCTTTTAACTGCCCGCCCTGGTCACCGAGGCGGGGCAGGATTGTTTGGCGAATCAACTGTTCGGTCAATCGGCCGCCCCCGCCGTGGGCAAGCAGTATTGTTTTGGTATCTTGCTTTGTCATTGCCCAGGTTTTCTTCGGCCGTATTTATACCACGCCGCGCACGTTCCCTCACTGCTGACCATGCAGGGTCCGACCGGATTTTCCGGCGTGCAGCGCTTTTCGAACAACCTGCATTCAGGCGGCTCTATCAGACCGCACAGCACCTCACCGCATCGGCAGCCGGTTTGGTCTTCGTGCGGCTGTTCCTCTATACCAAATCTTTTGAGGGCATCAAAACGCTCGTATTTGCTTTTCAGCTTGAGTGTGCTTTTTTCAATTTTACCCAGCCCTCGCCAATAGCCGTCCGCTTCGTCGAAGACTTCTTTGAGTAGAGCCTGTGCCTTCTCATTGCCTTTTTCCGTTACCACTGCGGTGTATACGCTTGTGACCTCGGTTTTACCTTCTTTAAGCAGGCGGCAGATTTCAGCCAGCCCTTCTATAATCTGCATTGGCTCAAAACCCGCCACAACGCAGGTTTTGCCGTGGTTATCAGCGATTTGTCTAAACGCGCCGTAACCGATGATGACGCTGACGTGTCCCGGGCACAGAAAAGCGTCTATATTGTGATTTTTTTCGCTCAACAGGGCCCGCATCGCGGGAATAACCAGTTTATGGCCGCTGTACACACGGAAATTCTCGATGCCCTGCTCAGCGGCTTCCCTGACCACCACCGCAGTGGCCGGGGCCGTAGTCTCGAAACCAACCGCAATCAATATGATTGTCTTGTTGGGATTCTCCTTGGCCAGCAGCAGGGCATCTTCGGCGCTAAAGACCACCTTGACGTTCTTGCCTCTGTGTCTTTCGAGTGAGCCGGATTTACCCGGGACGCGAATCATGTCGCCATACGTTGCAATGATACAGTCGTCACGGTTTGCCAAATCAAGGCAGATATCGATGTAACTCTGGTCGGTGACGCAGACTGGGCAGCCGGGCCCCGATATAAGATTCAACTGCTTCGGAATAGAGGTTTTTACGCCGTTGCGGAATATCGCGACGGTGTGTGTCCCGCAGACCTCCATTATATTGATTTGCCTGCCGAGCTTCTCATGGGCCGCGTCCATCATCTTCTGCGCTTTGTAAATTCTCGTCAGCATATTAGTCGGTCAATTAAGGTCAGCCTGATATCCTTTTGTCCGTTTCCAGAAAGTCGTCGATTTGCTCGATAAGCTGCCAGGTCTTTTTCGCCTCCTCTTCATCGACCAGTGAAATGGCGAATCCCGCGTGTACTAAAACCAGGCTGCCCAGCCTGGCGTCCGGCAGCAGTGTAGTCTTTGCGCGAAAGCGATTGCCCATTGCATCGACAATCGCATTGTCGCCTTGTAACTCAACTATTCTCGCCGGTACCGCCAGGCACATGATTCATTTCTCATATTTTTTTAATTACCTGCTGTTATTAGCTCATTCTATTTACTAAAGGCCCATAGGGCAATACCACACTGGAAAAAACAAAACGCTGAACCAGTGAGATGTGCACTCTTGCGTATCTGGGCGGTAAAGAATCTTGACAACCCGACAGGTGTTTTCTATCCTGTTCATATCGTCATTAAGGTATAAGGGCCGTCTATTCTCGAGTTCACTATGAGGTTTTATGGATATCGAGCAGCTTATCCACGAGCAAAGAGAGCTGATTAATGAGATTGCCGCCAAGCACGGCGCACAAAACGTTCGTATCTTTGGTTCTGTGGCCCGCGGGGAGGCTCTGCCTGAAAGCGACATAGATTTGCTCGTTGATGTTACCGGTCCAACCAGCTCCTGGTTCCCTGCCGGCCTGGTTATTGACCTTGAGGAATTACTTGGCCGACAAGTGGAGATTGTCACAGAAAAGGCCCTAAATCCTTATATTCGGGATTCCATCCTGAGCGAGGCCAGAGCTTTATGAAAGACGATTCCGTTTATTTGCGATACATTCTCGATTGCATAAGCCGCATAGAAGAAAACGTCTCGGCCGGCAAGGACAAATTCATGGCCTCGCATACTCTGCAGGATGCCGTGTTAAGAAACCTTCAAACCATGGCCGAATCAACACAGCGACTTTCAGACGGGTTCAAGGATGCGCATCCGGAAGTAGAATGGCGTTATATCGCCGCCTTTCGTAATGTACTGGTTCACGACTACCTCGGCGTAGATATCGAAAGAATCTGGGATATCACACAACACGAGGTACAGGAGTTAAAAGAACGCCTTCAAAAAATCCTTCGGTAGTATTAATGCTCCTTAATTCCCGTGACCACTATCGCAACAGGCAACGGGTCACAAGCGAGAAGCAACATGCTTGGCGGCTATAGCAGCCTGGCCGAGTGAGATTCCGCCGTCGTTGCTCGGCACAAAGCGATTAAATAATACGTCAAAATCGTCCT
>CAYSTP010000105.1:0-7660 GCA_964434085.1 uncultured Pirellulales bacterium | reverse complement strand
CGGACGAGCTTGTTCTGGTCGTATTTGGCTGTATGGTCGAGGACCCTGCCGAAGCCGTGGCCTTGATTTTTGGCCAGCAGGTACAGGGCCATCATCCGGACCGGCCAGTTTTCGTCGGAGAGGTTTTCCGAGACGGCTTCAATCAGCTCAAAGTCGAGCGGCAAATCGAGTATGGCCTGCATTGTATAGATTCGAGCGGGCCAGTCGTCGCTGGTAATATTATATACCAGGCCGGATTTGAGCAGGTCGGGCATCCAGTCGGCGTACTTGAAAGGATACACAGGTTCGCTGCCGGCCATGAGGTACTGCTCGGCAAGCAGTCCGGCGAATAACCCGGCGGTGTTTTGACCCTGTCTGCGTCTTTTGAGTGAGCTCACCCGGTTGCGCAGGAACTGTGGGGTGATATTGATTCCAGGCCGTTCGATTTTGGCGATAACGGGCTTGATATCTTCGAGCCGGTTCGCAATAGCGCCATCTTCGAGTGTTACGTCATCCAGATATAAAGTGAACTCTATTTCGAGTGAAGCCTGGGGGTGTTCCTGCAGGAGTCCCTTTAGCTGACCTGTGTGCAGTGTAACCGGCACAATAAGGGTCGAATTGGAATTGATAGGCTGAGACGGCTGAATCTTCATCGAAACCAGATTCGGTATCGTCTTATTCAAGTCGCCGCTGACTGTCGCGTCGATTCTGATATTTCCCCTGAGCAGACCGTATTCGGAAATGACCAGGGGTTCGTAGGATTTGTTTGTGATAATAACAGAGGCACGAAAGTCGCTTCCATAAGCAAACTTGTCGCCGCGGATATTCAACTGGGCGTCGAAGATTTCGTTGGGCTTGAGAAAGGCAGTTACGATGCCGGTTCCAAAGGAGGCTTCAAGTACGGAGCGTACGAGGTCAGGGTCCACCTTGGGGATATACACACTGTTCGAGCGGGTCAAAAGCTGCCTTGCCTTATGGGCTTCGAGCGATTCGGGTGCTGCGGCGATGACGGCTTTTAGAGTCTCGATAGCAGGAGTGTTGTTTGCATCAGCTAATCCGACCTGTGCCCTGGTGAGGTCGAGTATCGGGTTGGATTTGTAGGTTTCGAAGAAGGGCTTTGCCCAGTCCGGCTGTTCGTTCAACACAAATGCATAGGCCAGCAGCGCCGCGGCGTCGGGGTTGTTTGCGTCGGCGGCGTAAGCCTTGTTTGCCCAGTCTATCGCCTCTGCCGGCTCGACTTTGCCGAAACAGTAGAACCATGCGAGCTGTTGTGTAATTTCGGAACGATTTGCACCGAGAGCTTGGTACTTTTCCAAGGCGGTCCGTTGGGCTGCATTAAGAATGTCGTCGGCCAACTGGGCGTTACCTATTCTTTCGGCGGCTTTTGCCGCGACTGTTTCGAGCACAATGTCAAAAGTGCCTTGCCCACGGACCCGCTCGGCTATCTGGAGGGCCTGGTGCGGATTTCGCGGACTGCTGTAGGTGTTCAGGGCCCAAGGCAGATATATGTATTGCGGCAGAGGCTCGTTGGGATAGAGGTATTCGAACAGGCTGGAGCAATATGCGTAGGCGTCAGAGGCTGTCTGGAAAAGTTCAAACTGCTGAGCACGGCCTGCAAAGACAAGCGCCGCCTGAAGGTCGAGCGGGTTTTCACCGAGCCGGTATCTGAGATGCTCGAGGTAAGTTGCAACATTTACGTTTCCCCCTGTCAGTTCGTGAAGCTTATCGAAGGCCAGCCTGTTGTATTTATTTTTGTCGATAGCGGTGATGAAATGAGACTGGGCGTTTTCAAAGTCCGATTTTTCAACGGCGAGTAATCCAAGAGATGTGTACAGCTCTGATTCAAGCAGGTCATTTTTGCCGCGGAGCTGGGTAAGTAAGGTAGTGAGCATCTGTTCTCGCTGCTCGCGCGAATCGAGCTGGCTGAGCAGATACTGGACGGGTTCACGCACAATCTGCAAATCAGCGTCTGCGTCCACGTACCGGGCGAGCAGCGCCTGAACAAGTTGAGAGTTGTCTTTCGGCTCTATGACTTTGTTCGGGTCGTTTGGGTCGGTGGTCCGGCCGTAGAAGTTAGCCAATCCGAGCGACAGGGGTGATTCGGTTCGGCAGGCGACTTTCAGCATGTCCGGCAGGACGTACTCTGCCTGGTTGTCAAGCCGCATGGCGGCGGTTAAAAAAACCAGGGCCTGTTCGGCGTTCTCGGCCGATACGCTCATCTTTTCGGACCCTGGACCGGTCAGGTCGTGGGCTATCTCATAAAAGGCCAGAGCGGCGGTAGGCGAGAACAGCTCCTCACCACCGCGCAGAGGCTGAGCGGACGCCAGAAAACCGCAAATGCAGAGCATTTGCAGAGATAAGGCCCAGGGTGTTTTGAGCATCCTATTCTCCGGCAAAGTTACAAATTCAACCGGTGTTTTATCGGGCAATTCTGGGCCCGGCTTTAGGTGCAGACGGGGCTGTATTACGCTGTTTTTACGGTCTTGACGGGCTTTTTTCGAGGTCCGCCGGTACAGGTTCTGTGTACGATTTTAAACAGGCGGATGTTCGTACCGCGGCTAAACGACCCAGAGCTGCTGTTTATCTGCCGCGTCCGCTCGTCAGCAGGCCGAGGACTTCAATCTTCAATAGCTTAGCTGCGGCGGTATATACGGCGGTACAGAAGGTGATGACTATTAATAGCCTCAGGGCGTCAAATGACGGGCTGACCGGCCAGGGGCCGGCCAGCTTGAGGATAAGCAGACCGGTAAGATACATTGCAGTTGTAGCGATTGTGGTTTTGCCGAGCGTTACGGTGACAGTTCGGTAATTTATTGCCTCGAAGCGTTTGGCCAGCAGTGTCATCATAATCGCCACCTGCAAATAGGAACAAATCGCCGTTGCCAGAGCCAGGCCCGCGGCGCCCATGAACCAAATCAGTGTGAGGTTGAGAATGATATTGACTATTACGGCTATTGCTGCTGTTTGAGCAGGCAGCTTCGAGTCCTGAATGGCATAGAATGAGCGTGTAACAATCTGTTGGAGAAAATATCCGCACAGGCCGAGTGCGTAAAACGAAAGAACAACCGAAGTGATTACGGTATCAGCGGTGCCGAAGACGCCTCGTTGAAACGCCGCCCTGATAAGTACGCTTCGAATAAGAATCAAACCGGCAGTGGCCGGCAGAGCGACAAAAACAGCGCCCTGCAGGCCGCGGGAGATTGTCTTGAGAAGGGCGCCGGTGTCTTTGCGCGCGGCGTCGGCGCTCATAACGGGAAAGACGGCTGTTGCCAGTGAGATGCCGAGAACGCCGAGAGGGAACTGATACAGGCGCTGAGAATAATAAAGATGTGAGACCGCACCGGCCCAGAGTGGATAACGGATTTGTCTGCCGAGCAGCAGGAAGTATTCGCCTTTTTCGGCTGAGCCTGAGAACCACAGTGCGATAAAATCATCGGCGAGTGTGTTTATCTGTGTTGCGGTCATGCCCAGTACCATAGGC
Organism: uncultured Pirellulales bacterium; assembly: GCA_964434085.1. Classification (GTDB taxonomy): domain Bacteria; phylum Planctomycetota; class Phycisphaerae; order Sedimentisphaerales; family Anaerobacaceae; genus JBBABK01. The sequence goes on along the minus strand of CAYSTP010000105.1, from coordinate 4,200 downwards.
CCCATCAGGATGATAATCTTTCTGAACGCTTCGCTGCGAACCTGCCAGGCGGGTCGCAGATATATGCCGCGGCTGTGTAAGGGCGCCAGTTGCATTAACAGTTGAATCAGGCCGGCGACTAACACAGCGGCCGCGACGACGAATACCTGGCGCTCGGGACGAATTGAAAGGACCCAGCCGCTGAAACATAATGAGCCGATGATGAAAATATTGAGGACCATCGGAGCGGCCGCAGGTGACGCGAAATGGCGGTGTGTCTGCAGAATACCCGCGAGAATCGCTACAACGCAAATGATTACCATATAAGGCAGCATTATGCCGGCGAGCTGAAGTTTGAGGTCGGTGCCGGGGTATTTGCTCAAAAAAGTGTAGTAGCCCCAGATAATTGCTTCGCCGATAAGAACGACAGCGGCCAGCAACACTGCGACCGCGGTGACTACAGTGCAGGCAAGTTTATTGGCCGATTCGGGACGCTCGTGCAGTTCTTCACTGTAAACCGGGATAAATGACGCAGACGCTGCGCCTTCGCCGAAGATGCGACGGGCGAGATTGGGAATCTTAAAGGCGATGGCCCAGCCGTCGAACAGTGTGCCGGCGCCGAGGAAATAGGCAAAGGCCATGTCCCTTATGAATCCGAGTACACGGCTTGCTACCGTCAGAACCGCAATCTGCCGAAAGCCCTTTACCATCGGCAGACTTTATACGGCCAAACTTGTGTGACTGCAAGAGGATAGAGCTATCTGCGGCGGCGGAGGAACAGTCCGCCAAGGCCGAGCAGGGCGACCGTCAGCGGCTCAGGTATCTGTGTAATCGTGATGGTGTCTTCGACAGTCACGTAGTCCTCTCCACTTATAAGGCTGATAGTCACAGTGCCTGTTCCGTCGCAGGTGAACTCAACATCCCACCACTTCCCGGTCTGTGCCGGGACAGTGCTCACGGTCGTCTCGAACCAAATGTACTCGAAATGGTAGTAGTAGCTGTACATGGTACCCGGAGGTGAAGGCGGCGCATAAATCGTCCCGAGCGGCGCGAACGAACCGTGACCATGATTGTAGACAATAACCCAGTTTGAATAGTTTGCATTCGCGGAGCAGTAAACGTCAATCATCACCGTGCCCGACGGGGCAAGGCTGATTGCCTGGTCGGCATAATCGCCGTTTGTCACGCCGTTTACGGACAACTCAAGGACAGTCGCGTTTGACAAAGCCGTCAGCGTGGTTAGGACGACCAATACCCTCTTCATGGCGTGCTCCTCACTCTTCTCAACCCTGATGCTATATTAAGCGGTTGCTAAGATGTGAATCTGTATCCAGAGCAACCTGACTTTTGTCTGCTGTCAAGCAAAAAAAATATCACCTATGAGCTTATTGTAGGCGTTTTAAGGGTAATGGTGCGGGGTCTTTGGGGTCATTCGAATAATTTTGGGGCGACGGAGAATGGGCGGGCGCGGCCGACGTTGTTGAGCAGGCCTATGGCTAATGCGCTGGTGAGCAAACTCGAGCCGCCATAGCTGACCAGTGGTAGTGTCAGGCCGGTTATCGGCATCAGGCCGAGTGTCATACTTACATTGACAAGCACCTCAACGGCAAACATCACCGTTATGCCCAAAGCCAATAATCGGCCGAACGGGTCGGTGTTGCGATGGGCTATTTCGATGCCGCAGAGAAAGATGACAACGAAAAGTGCGATGACGCCCAGCGCACCGTAGAACCCCCACTGATGGGCAATGATTGCGAATATAAAATCGTTGTGACTTTCGGGCAGGAATTGATTGTATTTTATGAAAGGTCCCTGCCTGAAGCCTTGGCCGGTCCTGCCGCCGGAGGCTACGGCGTACTTGGAGCGGGTCAGGTGAAAACCATATCCGGCGGACCAACTGCGCTTGTTGAAGCGGGCGCCGAGAACCAGCTTCGAAAGGCCGGGATGGTCCTGGGCGTACTGCTGAGCGGCGGGACTCTGAAGAAAGACGCTGGCGATACGCATTTTCTGATACGGCCGCATCACCGCCCAGAGCAGCGGGCTGACGAACACGGCAAGCAGGGCGATGAGCAAGAGGTGTTTGATGCGCGCGCCGGCGACAAAGACCATCACCAGCAGCACCGGCATCATCAGCATTACGGTGCCGAGGTCCGGTTCGAGCAATATAAGGACCATCGGCACGAGCGTAATCAGGAATGGACCGACGAGCGCCCTGAAGCTGCGGTAGTTACTTCGGTATCGCAGGTACCAGGTCAGAGCGAGTATGTAAGCAAGTTTGCACAGCTCCGAGGGCTGGATGGCGGGCAGTTGGCGGCCGGCGATACTGAATACTATCCAGCGGTGGGTCCCGTTTATCATTGGAACGAAGGGCAGATTGATAATTTTGCCTAACAGCAGCACTATCAGCAGAAACAGAACCGCTGCGAATATCCAGTAACTCATTTCACCGAGCCTGCGGTAGTTTATCAGGTTGACAGCAACAAAGGCGGCGACGGCGAGGCCTGTAAAGACGAGCTGTTTTTTCCAGAATTCTGCGTATTGGCCTGCCCGGCTGGCGGGGCTGTCTTCGGCGGGATTGCCGACCGCGTATATTGTAACAATCCCGACAATGACAAGGGCCGCCGCGGCTGTGAGCAGCGTCAATCTGACAAAAATCAGCCTTCCCTGGAGAAACTTGTACATGGCAGCAAGAGAATAGCAAAAAGCAGGGGCAGATGCAAAAATTAGAAAAAAATGCAAAAAAATTAAATTTTTTTATAAGACATAGTTTTTTTCGGACCTTTGTTACCATCAAATAGCTGGTAAAAATGCCGGTTTTGAGCTGAAAAATGGGGGTCTTGGCCGAGGTCGGCCCAGGGCCTGTCGCGGAGGAGTGGTGTGTGCTGATTTTAGCGGTTATTACGCAATTCTAACGATTTTTTACTTGAACTGAGACGGCGGCTATGCTACTGTGATGTTGGTCTTCACCAGTGGAATCTTGGTGTATACAGCGTAAAGCTGTGTGCACGGTTCGCCTTCGGGCGAGAAAGGAGGAGCTGTTTAGGAGTCGAAACGCTTAATCATTGCGGCTATCCCACCGGCCGGCACGCTAACCGTGAGCATATTATTGATTGCCGCTTATGGTTTGTGTGAAAAGATGAGGACACTCAAAGTGTTTCGGGTGGGACAGATGTTGACTTCTTTGGGAACTGAGAGGCAGGGTCGAAATCTCTGCCAAACGAAAAGAAGAAAGAAAGAAAGGATGTAACTATGAGAAAACTTTGTTTTGTGCTGACAACACTACTGCTGACTACGCCGGCCTTTGCTGGTGTGACCATCAGCTGTGAACAAGCCGGCGCATATGACGCGAACGTCGTGGTCAGTTATGAGGCCAGTGACGACGCGAATCTCCCGAGAGGTTTCGGTATGAATATCATGCTCAACAATGATGAGACCATCACCGGGATTACATCGGCGAGCGGTGATTACTGGGTATATCCCGGTACCATCAACATCTCCGGTGGTGCGATTATCGACTACGGTGACCCGGTTGCACCTCAGGACCCCTGCTTTCCCGGCAGGGAACTGGGCGGCATTGACACCAATGGTATGACGATCGAGATGGGTTCGCTGTATAATGACCCATGCGACCCCTGCCATCCGAGCCCACCGCCTACTTCGGGCGAGTTGCTGCGTTTCACGGTCAGTGGAGACTGCAACGTTTCGATTGAGGGCAACGCTGCTCGCGGCAACGTGGTGCTCGAGACCACCGTCGAAGCCAGTGTGGTTTACACCGGCTGCGAGGTTGTAGTTGAGCCGCCGCCGTGCTTCCCTGAAGCTCATCCGGATTACGGCGAGTGGGTCTTACGGGGCAGCCCCTCCTGCTGGTGCAATCCAAGGCAGTGCCACGGCGACGCGGCAAGCGACAAGCAAGGTACGTCCAAGAAGGGTTACTACTATGTCGGCGACAGCGACCTGCTGGTAATAATACCGTCATGGAAGGTTCTGGAACCCCCGAAAGGTTCGGGAATTCTCGGAAAAGTCAATGGCTCCGGTGTATTGCTTACTTGTGCCGACTTTGCACACGACAAGCAGGGTACGTCCAAGAAGGGCTACTACTACGTCGGTGACAGTGACCTTTTGAGGTATCTGCCTTACTGGAAGGCGCTGGAGCCTCCGAAGGGTTCAGGTACACCCGCAGATTGTTTGAACGTGCCTTAATCTGTGGTCAGCAGTATAGTG
>CAYSTP010000104.1:0-7721 GCA_964434085.1 uncultured Pirellulales bacterium | reverse complement strand
CCGCTCGTTCCACAAGAACGGCGAGCTTTATGCACTGAGGCCTTCCGAGGTCAACGAGCGCATCGAGTGCAGCCCGCGTTGACCTGCCGGTATATAGAACGTCATCGACAAGAATGATTATCCTTTCATCGATATTGAAGCCGATTTCGGTGGTGCGGACCTGCGGCTGGGGGGTCTGTGACGGTGAATTGAGGTCGTCTCGATAGAGGGTTATGTCGAGCGTTCCGCATGGGACATCCTTTTTGAGCATATCGCTGAGCTTCTCGGCGAGTCTCTGTGCAATGATTTCACCGCGACTTCTTATCCCGACAGCGGCAACACTATCAGCGGGAGAAAGGTCTTTGGCAATATGTGCGGCTATCTCGGCAATCGCCCGACTAATCTGTTCGCGGTCCAGTATCGTTGTCATATTATCACTAGTTCACACCAAATACGGATGAGCACGGCGGCCAAGAGTATATCAGCCTTAACAGCGATAGGCAAGGTCTGTAAGAGCAGTTTTGCAAAAGATTTAACGTCTCATAAACCCACTTTCAGAGGCGGATAAGGGATTTGCGAACCACAGTTGCCTTGAATCGGCTTGAGAATCGACAGTTTTTATAGTATAATATATAATGAGTAAAAGCTCTCTATACGCCTGCAAAGCAGGTTTCAGAATAAGGATTTCCAAGCGGTTAGAGGAGTGACGGGATGGCGAATTCTTCCCGGGGCCTGACCGGAGTTTGCGTTTTTTCGATTTTCTGGCTGTTCACCGCAGCGGCGGTCGCCGTTCAGCCTGAAGGGTTCGACTCCATCGGGATAAACCTGCTCAGGCAGCAGGAGCCAAATCTGACCGGCCAAGACACCACCGTCGCACTGGTATGTCGAAGCATCACCTACATCGACGGCAGACCCCAGAATGATTATAAGCCGGACCTGGCACATAATTGTTTCGCGAACACAAATTTTACTTTATACAACGATACAGAATTGCCTGCGAGTATCTCGGAACATTCGACAGCCATTTGCTCGCTCCTGTTTGGAAAAGATTCCGACATTAGTGAGCAGTCATCAGAAAACTTCAGCTACAGGGGTTTGGTCTGTGATGCGAACGCTCAGGTCATTGAGTTCTGGCACTTCTTAAAAGAGCAGGTATTCAACAACACACAGCCCGAGGCCGATGTAATATCAGCCAGTATCGGCAGTGTGTTCGAAGAGTGGTGGACGCGGGGCATCGAGGCGTTGGCAGAGCAGTATGGAACGGTTGTAGTAGCGGGGATAGGCAACGGCTCTGATGCGTATGACCTGCCGCTTTATCCCGCCGCAGGGTCAAATATCATAGCAGTCGGCGTGGTCAAAGCTGTGCCTGAAGACAAGGCGGTGCAAGCCTGCATCAGGTTTTCCTGGGCGCATCCGGACAACTCGAGCTGCGGCCCTACCGTGGATAATCGATGCAAGCCGGACATTGTGGCGCCGGGTGATTTTCTCGTGGCTGCAGCCAATGAGCCGAACCAGTACCGGCACAGCGGCAGCTACTCAAGCTTTGCAACGCCGGTCGTGGCTGGAACGGCGGCGCTATTGATTCAGAAGGCAAAGACCGATGCTAACACTGCAAACGTCCTGGCGGATGAGGGCGGTAACTGCGTTATCAAAGCCATCCTGATGAATACCGCAGCGAAACTGCCCTACTGGCACAAGGGCAAGCTGGGCAAGGACGACGACCATGAGGTTCCACTCGACTTTATGCACGGAGCGGGAGTGCTCGATGCGTTCGGTGCATATAATACGCTCGTGGCAGGTCGTCATCAGCCTGGTGAGGTTCCTGTCGAAGGATGGGACCTGGGTACACTGCAGGAAGAAAAAACGGCTGAAAATTCATATCGGTTCGTAATACCAGAGCCGAACAACAAGATAATAACAATTACCACCGCGTGGAACAGGCACTACCAGAAACAGTATCCGTTCAACCCCATCCCGGAAAAAGACGCTGATATTCGACTCGAACTATGGGCCTATGATAAAGACGGTCAACAAGAGGACCTTCTGCTGGATTACAGCGACAGCAAGACAGATAATGTCGAGCATATTTACTTTACGGCCGACGCCAATTACACCGAGTATGAAATAGTCGTTTCGTTCGCAGATGGAACTAATCCGGATGCAGGGCTGGCGGAAGATTACGGCCTTGCGTGGAGAGTGACCGAAACCGGTCCGGAACATGATGCGACGTGGTATGACCTGAACGGAGACGGCCGGTTAAACAAAGAGGACATCCTGGTTCTGCTGGAAAATGCGTCCAAATCCCTGACAGGGTCAAACGATTATCTGGTCGGTGACATTAACGATGACGGCAGAATCGACTTAAAAGACATAACTTTATTTGCAAATCAAATCAGATAGTCCACCGCGGCACGGGCCAAAAAGTCCTTCCAAATGCACCTTATTTCTGGTAAAAAGTGCTGTCTTAGAAATTTTGGTCTGTTCACAGATTATGCGAACCATAGAAAAAATACGAAATCAAAGAGTATCCGTAGAAGCGCCGCCTTCCAAGGCGCATACGCTGCGGGCCCTTGTTATAGGCTCGCTTGCCCAGGGCCAAAGCACCATAGAAAAACCGCTGCTCGGCCAGGACCAGCTCAACTTAATCGACTGCCTGAAGGGTCTGGGGGTAGCCATAAAGCTGCAAAGCGACAAAATCCTCATCGAAGGAAGCGATGGACGGTACAGTCCTGCTCGCGGCGAACTTAACGTGGGCGAATCCGGCGTTGGTATGAACTTTTTGACAAGCGCAGCCTGTCTTTGCGATAAGCCCGTGGTGCTTTCAGGCTCTGCAAGAATTAGGGAAAGGCCGATTGCAGAGGTGGTCAGCGGTCTTAGGCAACTGGGCGCCGGTATAGAATATCTTGAAAAAGAAGGTTACCCCCCTGTCAAAATACACGGCGGCGGTATCAAAGGCGGTAAATGCCAAATGAGCGGCAGGGAATGTTCGCAGTATTTCAGCTCACTAATTGTATCGGCGCCTTACGCCGAAACACCGGTTACGATTATCTGCATTGACGAACTCACTGAAAAGCCGTACGTGGATATAACAATCCAGATGGCCGCGGAGTTCGCAATACTGACTGATAACAATAACTACAAAAAATTCGTGATACCCAACGGCAGGTACAAAGGCCGTACAATAAAAATCGAAGGTGATTACAGCAGTGCATCGTTCTTTTTTCTTGCAGCAGCTATCTGCGGCGGCAGCGTCACTGTAACAAACCTGCGGGTTGACACGAAGCAGGGAGACCGGGCCTTTGTTGATTTGATGAAACAGATGGGTTGTCAGATAAAAACCGAATCAAACCAGATAACTGTCGAAGGGCGCGACCTTAAAGCGGTCGAGCGGGATATGAGTGACATACCCGATTTGGTGCCCCCTGCAGCCATAGCATGCGCCTTTGCCAAAGGCACGAGCCGCCTGACAAATATCGGACACCTGCGGCACAAAGAGTGTGACCGGCTGGCTGTGATGGCCTGCGAACTGCAGAAGATGGCAGTTGACGCCCGGTGTGATAAGACCTCGCTGACAATCAAAGGAAATCGCAATGCACACGGAGCCATCATAGACCCGCACAACGACCACAGAATCGCGATGAGTTTCGCAGCGGCCGGATTGGTCACAGGAGCTCAACAAATCAAAAATCCCGGCTGCGTGGCCAAGTCTTTTCCCGATTTCTGGGAAAGGTTTGAAGTTTTCCACAAATAGTGTATACTTTTGCACTTAGCTCATAGACAGAAAAAACTGATTCTATGCGCCCGTTTTGCATGGGCCGGATGTAAACTGATTTTAAGGGTATGGTTAAACAATGATTGGCTGTCATACAGGACGAATGTTTCAGGTGACCGTCGCAGGCGGCTCTTATCAGGAAGGATTAACTGCTGTTATCCAGGGCCATCCGCCGGGGATGAAACTGACCGAGCAGGAAATCTACGGCGATTTGCTTTTGAGAAAGCCCGGTGCGGATGAACTGTCCAGCCCTCGCAAGGAGCCGGATTTGCCGATAATCTATTCCGGCCTGAACGCCGCCGATACGGTTGAAGGGGCGGGCAACAAGAATCATACCAATGGCACGCCGCTGACAGTTCTGATTCCGAATCTGGACAGGCACTTTATACACATAAAACAATATCAGGACACCAATCGCACACCGCGGCCGGGCCATGCATCGTACGCCTCATTTGTAAAATACGGACCGGATGACGACGCCATCGGCGCCGGATTTTTCAGCGGCCGCAGGACTTCCACAATCGTTGCGGCAGGATACGTGGCAAAGAAAGTGCTCAAGAGATTCGGCATCGAGGTTTTCTCTTATATCAAAGAGATTGCAAAGGTCCGCTGTCCGGAAGTTGACCATAAACAGGCCCTCGAATACACGAACAGATATAAAAAGATGCGATGCGATTACGACCCGTTCTACCAGCAGGTTTACGCCAACGGCCGGGTCAATATGGAAATGCGGTTTCTGGAAAAGGCCCGAATATTCGCTGAGATTGAGCAGGAGATAGACCAGATACGCTCGAAGGCGCCAAAGATGGTGCAGGCTGAAATACAAGACAAGTACGGCGTACATTACATAATCAACTGCCCGGACATCGACGCTGCTGAAGCGATGGTCGAGGCGTGCGGCGTAGTTACAAAGACGGGTGATTCATCGGGCGGTATTGTTGAAGTGATTGTGCTCGGAGCACCGGTCGGTCTCGGTGAGCCGGTGTTCGAGAGGCTAGACTGCCAGCTCGGTAAAATGGCTGGTATCGGAGCGGTCAAAGCCGTTGAGATTGGCGCCGGCTTAGCGGTAAAGGATATGACAGGTTCGCAGAACAACGACCAGATATACGCCAGGGGCGGTAAGGTAGGATTTGAGTCGAACAACGCCGGCGGCATTACCGGGGGGCTGTCAAGCGGCCAGCCGATTGTTGTCAGGCTTGCCGTTAAGCCGACGCCTACCATCGACAAGCCCCAAAAAACCATCGACAAGTACACGCTCGAAAACAAGCAGTTAGAGGCGATAACCAGGCGAGACCCTACAATAGTCGGGCGCATCTGGCCGGTGGCAGAGAACTTCACGGCGATGGTCATTCTCGACAACCTCCTGATGCACCTGGGTTACAGGGCCTTGATGGAAAAGAAGTGATTCGGAGTATCCAGAAAAAGCAAAAAGCCCCGAGTTTTTCAGTCTCGGGGCTTTTTCATTATATAAAACCCGAGTTACGCCCTGTTTTACGGATACGGGTAGGATTGTCCTCGACAATTCCAGTAATCGCTCCGGTCGCCCACGTTGGGCGTCGGCACGACGCTGTCACGAGTAATTACCTGCCACTTAAAATAGCTTTTTGACTGCATTGACGAAACGAGCACGTCATAGAACGGATTTATCTGCCAGCCGCTGCTGAGTCCGCTTACGTCATAACAGATAAACTTATATTGAACAGGCGGCGTCTGGTCCGCGGCTACTACCGCGGTCATCTGGTGGTGATAGCCGTCAGCCAGTATAACCTCTACAGGCGGCGCGGCAAAAGCAGCCTTATAGATATTCGCATATACACCAGTCACCGGCGGCTCGAAGTCGGGCGGTGGCGGTGTCTCTTCCGTGGTTGCCGAGGCCGGTTCCGACCAGCCAGTAGAGTTCTGGTTGCCGGATTTGTCGCGTGCCGCCGTCTGGTAAGTGTACGTTGTTAACGGCTCAAGGCCTTGGTCTGTGAAAATCGGGTCGTCCTGCCAGACTATATTCCCGGTGTTCCAGTTCCAGAATCCATATTCAACGCCGCTTTCGTCGGTCGCCGTCGAAGCAGCCATTATAATTTCCGTGTCGGTGAGAGGCTCGGGCGGAAGTTCCCAGGTCATTGGATTCGGGGTCGGCGCGGTAGTATCCTCGCTGACAACCGCACTGCCGTAAACGGAGAATTGTGTTTCATTGCCCCATTCGTCACGAGCCTTCACCCTGTAACTGTATTGTCTGCCGGATACAAGGCCTGAACTCGTATAGTTCGGGTCAGTCCGCCAGTCGCTGTTGTGGTTGGCATCGCTGCATTCGAAGAAGTATTCGACATCGGTGCCCCAGGCGTCGTAAGCAGGCTGCGCACCCATGAAAATGCTTCTGGTGGAAACCGAATTAGGCACAATCAGCCACTGCGAAGGATTGGGCAGAGGCGGCTGTGTGTCCTCCACTGACAAGCAAGATATCAGGAGCGCTTCGTCTTCAAAGTCCACCTGGCCGTCAAAGTTGAAGTCTGCACCGCTGCACCAGCCGTCATCATCAGAGCAGTCGTCACTGACCCAAAGCTCCATAAACGCGGCCATATCATTCATATTTATTATGCCGTCAAAGACAAGGTCGCACACCGCGCACCTCGCGGCGGTCATATCGCGCCGATAGTGATAACCCATATCAACATCCCCCCTGTCGGGTATCAGGTCGGTACGTGTTGTGCGGTTGTCCATACCCAGAGAACTTGCAGATGCGCTGCCGGCATCGACACATGGGCTGTCTTTGTTCTGGCCCTTGACAGCCTTCTGGCTCAGGAAGTAATCACCCAAAATACCTGAGACAAACAGCGGGTCATCGTCTTCGTCAGCGCCGATGTTACCGGGGCCCGGGTCAAACAGGCAATCCAGGTCAACCCAGATATTTCCACCGGTGGCGGGAGGCTGCAGGAAGGTATTGCCGCCACGGATGTCAGTGTAGCTGACGGCCACGCCGGCAGGCCTTATACTGGGCCTTATCGCAATCTGTCTTCCGTTAGCGGCGGCATTGCCCCAAAGAATGCTGTCACGAACCACGGCGTAATTACCATTGGAACTGTACAAACCGCCGCCGTATCCGCTCAAAAGCACGGAGTTGTTCGCAATGGTACAGAATTCGATATCGGCGAACGATTGCCAGTTGGAGCTTACGCCCGCACCGCTAAAACCGGAGGTGTTTTCGGCAATCAGGCAGTTACTGACGGTGACCGCATTGTAGCCTGTGATTTCATCGCCATCGATATCCTTGTTGGAGATGTACAGACCACCGCCGCTGCCATTGGCGTGGTTACCGATTAGCTCGCTGTTTAAAATATTGGTATTGGCGCCGAGGCTGGCGATAGCCCCTCCCTGTGCACTGGTTATGGTAGCAGCGTTTCCAGTGAATCGACAATTATTAATCAGTCCTGAACCGCCGACGCAGAGAATTCCGCCTCCATGAAAAGCGGTGTTATCTATAAAATTACAGTCATCAAAACGTGGGTCGGCCCAGGTCCAGTATATAGCTCCTCCGACCGTAGCTATGTTGTAGTTGAAATCACACTGTATGAAAGTGACATTAGCAGAATCTTCAAAGGCAACCGCCCCGCCATAACTGAGAAACTCGTTAGCATTTTCTGCATCTGCAGTCGCTGATGATTGCCAGCTTGCCCAGTCCCACTGAGCAGGACCATTAATATCAGCAGTATTGTCAATAAAACGACAACGAGTAAAGGTCGCAGTACTATCGTCGGCACAATAAACGGCGCCTCCGAAACGATTGATTCTCCAGTGAGCATCCGGGTTTTCTGGGCCGCCGCCTTCGCCGCTGGCACCGCCATAGGCGCGACAGTTTATAAAGTTACAGTCTATGAACTCAGGTGCGCTATTCATCCCAACATACACAGCTCCACCAAGACCTGTGTACTTGAAATACTCCGCGTAAGGTCCAAATGTCCAACCGCCTGTTCCGAGTTCG
>CAYSTP010000103.1:0-7764 GCA_964434085.1 uncultured Pirellulales bacterium | reverse complement strand
GCCCCATCCTCTTGCGCCGCACCCTGCTGTGCGTCACCTTGACGCCGCAGCGGTCGCAGATAATACCCTTGTACTTCGTGCCCTTGTACTTGCCGCACGAACACTCCCAGTCCCGTTCAGGCCCGAAGATTCGCTCACAGAACAGACCGTCCTTTTCCGGACGATACGTGCGATAGTTAATCGTCTCCGGTTTGCGAACCTCGCCAAACGACCAGCTGCGTATGTCGTTCGGACTGGCAAGCGAAATCTTCACCGACCCGTAATCGTTTATCCTGTCGTAAATGTTACTTATCATCAAACCGACCCCTTTATTAAATTTAGCGTCGATTCATAATTACGCATCACTCGGCACGCGGTACGCGGTACAAATCACAGCGTGCTCGAACCCAGACGTTTCTTTTCCAAAATTATATTCAAACCAAGTCCTCTAATCTCATTGCACAGAACGTCGAACGACAGCGGCGTGCCTGCTTCGAGGGTGTTCTGTCCCTTGACCATCGATTCGTATATCTTCGTACGGCCTTCCACGTCGTCGCTCTTTACCGTCAGCATCTCCTGAAGCGTGTACGACGCGCCGTATCCTTCCAGTGCCCACACCTCCATCTCACCGAATCGCTGACCGCCCGTCCTCGCCTTGCCTCCTAACGGCTGCTGAGTAATCAGACTGTAAGGACCCGTCGCCCTGGCGTGAATCTTGTCGTCCACCAGGTGATGCAGCTTCATCATATACATGTAACCGATGGTCGCCTTCTGGTCGAACGGCTCACCTGTCCTGCCGTCATAAAGCTGGGTCTTCAAATCCTCCGGTACAATCACAAAAGGTTCATCCGTCCCCGGAGATTCTTTCTTTGCCGCCAGTTCCTCTTGGCGCTTTTTAATCTTCTCATTCGCTTCGGCGGTCAGCTTCTCGATATCCTCTTCAGCCGCACCATCGAACACCGGCGTCATCGCCCTGAAGCCCAGCACCTGAGCAACCCAGCCCAAATGCGTTTCAAGAATCTGCCCGACGTTCATACGGCTGGGCACACCCAGCGGATTGAGCAGTATATCCAGGCTGCGTCCGTCCGCCAGAAACGGCATGTCCTCCTGGGGCATTATCTTGGCGATAACACCTTTATTACCGTGCCGACCCGCCATTTTGTCACCGATACTGAGCGTCCGCTTGGCCGCAACATAAACCTTCACCATCTCCAGTACTCCGCTCGGCAGTTCATCCCCGTGCTTTACCGCCTCTACTCGACGCTTCTTTTGCTCTTCAAGTTCCTCAATCTGCCCCCAGAACTTGTCCACTATCTTCTGCACATCTTCGCGCTGCGCCGCCGGCCTGACCCACTTGATATCGAAGCTTCCTATCTGTTCATAGATAACGTCGTTATCATCGCTGGCCCCCGCCTTTTGCCGCGTCGACGGGTCCACAATATTAACATCATCTTTGGCGTGAATAGCTTCTATCATCTGCCTGAAGACCATGCACTGCCTGCCGCGCAGCTCTTCTTCGATTGCCTTGACCTGTGCCTTTATCGCCTTTTTCTGTTCTTCACCGCCCGCACCGCGACGAGTGAACCGTTCGGTTTTTATCACAACACCTTCATAACCGCTCGGCAGCTCCAGCGAGTCATTCTTGACATCCTCACCCGCCCTGCCGAATATCGCATGAAGCAGCTTCTCTTCCGGCGTAAGCTCCGTCTTGCTCTTGGGTACAACCTTACCCACGAGTATATCACCCGGACAGACCCGAGTCCCCTCACGGACCACGCCGTGCTCGTCGAGGTTCCGCAGCGCCTTCTCGCTCACATTCGGAATATCCTGCGTGAATTCTTCCCGACCCAGCCGCGTCTCACGAACCTCCGCCGTAAACTCATCGATATGGATACTCGTAAAGCTGTCGTTTTTGACCAGCCGCTCACTGACTATAATCGCGTCCTCGAAGTTGAACCCGTCGAACGAAACGAATCCCACCAGCACATTCTTGCCCAGCGCCAGTGCCCCTTCGCTCGTTCCTCCGCCATCCGCGATAACCTGCCCTTTCTTGACCCTGTCACCAAGCTTCACAATCGGCTTTTGATTAAGACAAGTCCGCTCATTTAATCCGATATACTTCTCAAGCCTGTATTCATCCGCATGGTCAACCACTATCCTCATCGCGTCAACCGCCGTCACCGTACCGCTGCTCTTCGACCGAACCACCATTGACGAATGCTGCCCTATCACTTCTTCCATTCCCGTGCCGACCAGCGCCCTTTCGGTCTGCAACAGCGGAACCGCCTGACGCTGCATGTTCGAACCCATCAACGCACGATTCGCGTCATCATGCTCCAGAAACGGTATCAGCGACGCGCTCATTCCCACAATCTGCTTCGGCGAAACATCAACATAATTCACCTGGGTATTAGCCACGTGCGACAGTTCACCTTCCTGACGCGCCAGCACCATCCCCTCAGGGATAACATCCTTCTCCGCATCCATCACGCTCGGCGGAGCAAATATCGCCCGCATCTCCTCATCCGCACGCAGATACTCAACCTCGTTCGTCACCTTGCCGTTTTTGACCTTGCGATACGGCGCCAGAAGAAATCCGTACTCATCAACCTTTGCAAAAATCGCAAGAGACGCAATCAAACCGATGTTCGTACCTTCAGGCGTCTCAATCGGGCAAACCCTGCCGTAGTGACTGATATGAACGTCCCGAACCTCGAACCCCGCCCTTCGCCGATTCAGACCGCCAGGCCCAAGCGCCGACAAACGACGCTCGTGAGTCAACTGACTCAGCGCATTGGTCTGGTCAACTATCTGGCTGAGCTCGCCGCGACCGAAGAAGTAATTGATAGCACTCGAAACACTCTTACTGTTGACGATGTCCGCAATACGAATCGGCTCTTCACCTTCTCTCTTGATGCTCATCCGCTCCTGAACCGTCTTGCGAAGTTTCAGCAGCCCTTTGCGAACCTCATCCGCCGCCAGCTCATCGATAGTTCGCAGACGCCTGTTGCCCAGATGGTCGATATCATCCACCTCGCCCTCATTATTCCGAAGACCCAGGATATACTTCATCGTGTTTAAGAAGTCCTCAGGCCGCAGCGTCATCTCGTTCTCATCCACGCTCTGGCCGAACTTGCGGTTCAGACGAAACCGCCCGACCTTGCCCAGGCGATAACGGTTCATATCGAAGAACTTCTCCTCGAAGAAGCTCTTGGCCTTCTCTTCGTTCGGCGGATTGCCGGGCCGCAGACGCATATAGAACTTCAGCAGCGCCTTCTCGTGACTTTCACAATCATCTTCCGCAATTGTATTGAAAATCAGCGGGTCGCGTATCTTCTCCACCACTTCGACTTTCTTCACGCCGCTGGTCTGGATGATACTCACACGGTCGCCTATTTGCGCACCTGCCTTGACTATAATCTCGCCGCTTTCCTTATCGACTATCGGCCCCACCGCCCACATCTCGGGCGTCAGCTTGTCTTTGCTCACATTTTTGGTCGCGCAGAACAGCCGTATAACCTCCTCCGTCGTCCCCATTTCAGGAGAAATCGCACGAAGGAATATCGTCGCCGGTATCTTGCTCGACTGGTCTATTTTCACCACCAGCACGTCTTTTTTAGTCACGCCAATCTCAATCCAGCTTCCTCGTTCCGGAATTATCCTGCCGCCGTGCAGGACCCGGTCGCCTTCTTTGCTCTCTATCAGAAAGTCCACACCCGGTGAGCGGTGAAGCTGGCTGACTATCACGCGCTCGGCTCCGTTTATAATAAACTCGCCGCCGCCTATCATAACCGGCATCTCACCCAGATATATCGCCTGCTCGGTGATATCCGCCCCCTCGCTCCTCAGGAGCCTGCACGCAATCTTCAGAGGATAACCGTACGTCAAATGAAGCTGACGACACTGTGTCGTTGTATAGCGCGGCTCTTCAAGCTCGTAATACAGATATTCCAGCGTCATACTCTTGTCGTAGCTTCCTATCGGGAAAACCTCCCGGAAAAGCCCTTCAAGACCCTGGCATTTCCGCTTCGTCGGGCTAACATTGTGTTGAAGGAACCGTTCATAGCTGTCTTGCTGCAGTGCTACCAAATCCGGAATCGGAACCGCATCTTTGACCTTGCCGAAACTGCGCACCTCTTGCGTCACCATGTCACACTCCAAATTTCCTGCTTGACCAATCGCCGTTCTTACAGTTTTTTATACTATGTACCCTATACGCCCGGCTGCTAACGACTATCCACTATCGACTAACGACTAACTTACGTCATCTCTACCGTAGCGCCGGCACCTTCGAGCTGTTTCTTCGCAGCCTCGGCCTCTTCCTTGCTCAGGCCTTCTTTGACCGGCTTCGGTGCGCCCTCTACAAGGTCCTTCGCTTCCTTCAGACCAAGCCCCGTAAGAGCGCGAACTTCCTTAATTACCTGAATCTTCTTATCGCCCACCGCCTTGAGAACGACGTCAAACGACGTCTTTTCTTCCACCTCTTCCGCCTCGCCGCCGGCGCCCGCCGCAGCGCCCGCCGCTACAACAACGCCGCCGGCCGGCTCGATGCCGTACTCGTCCTTGAGATAATCACCAAGCTCCTTCGCCTGCATCAGCGTCAGTCCGACTATCTTATCGCCGAGAGTCTTGATGTCCTTGCTCCAGCTCTTGATTTCCTGCTTTGCCGCCGCTTCCTGAACTTGTTCTTCTGCCATCTTTGAAAACTCCTATTTCTTTCAGTGTCGTATGTAGCCGGAACCACACATTCCGTTTAACCCGTTACCGGGGCTTCATATTCGACCGTCATATTATTACTACCCTGAACCCTGTTAATCACGCTGCTTCTTTTTCCTTTTTTTCCACCAGCGCCTTGATACATCCTGCAATAACACCGCCTGCACTTATCACCGACGAGGCAATCCGTCCGCCCGGCGACAGCGCAAGCATTACAATCCGCCCCTGCAGTTCCGAGCGATTCGGCATCGCTGCCAGCGCCTGCGCACCCTTCGCGTCAAGAATCGCTCCTTCCAGGAACGCACCTTTTACCTGCAGTACTGTAACCTTTTTCGCCCATTCCGTTATTTCCTTGGCCACGTCTACTATACTGTCGCCGCCGTATGCGATAGCGCAAGGCCCCTCAAAAAGCTCCGCCGCCGCCTCCATACCACGGTTCTCAAGGGCCTTGCGGAAAAGTGTGTTCTTCACAACCAGCAATCTAATACCCTTTTCCTTCAGGCCGCCGCGCATAACATTGTTATCGACTCCGCCAACGCCCATCGTGCTGACCACGACAAAGTCCTGCGCCTCGTCTCTGCTTATCTTCTTCTCTAACTGGCCCTGAACCAGGCCCTTTACAAACTTACTCATTTTCTGTTCCCTATACGCTGACATTCACTCCCGGACTCATCGTCGCCGAAATGGACATCTTCTTTATGTACGTTCCCTTCGTCGTCGAAGGCTTAATCTTTTTTATATGCTCCACAAACGCCTCGATATTCTCCATCAGCTTCTTTGCATCGAAGCTCTGCTTTCCGACCACTGCGTGCACGTTACCGCCGGTGTCGTTGCGAAATTCAATCTTGCCTGCCGCAAATTCCGCCACCGCCGATACCACATCCGCCGTAACCGTCCCGTTCTTCGGTGAAGGCATTTTGCCCTGCGGCCCGAGAATCCGTCCGAGTTTGCCGACCTTACCCATCACCTTCGGCGATGCTATCGCCACGTCGAAATCCATCCATCCGTCGCTCACCTTCTTAACCAAATCATCGACTCCCGCCTCTATCGCTCCTGCCTTCTTCGCCTGCTCGGCCTCTTCGCAAAACGCTATGACCTTCTTCTGCTTGCCGATTCCGTGCGGAAGAGATATAGAGCCGCGAACTATCTGGTCCGCCTGCTTCGGGTCGATTCCAAGATTCAGCACGCATTCTATGCTCTGGTCGAACTTAACGCCCTTAAACGATTTGATTTTCTCGACTGCCTCAGACAGGCCCACCGGCTCCTTGCCGACCTTCTGAGCCTCCGCCCTGTAACGCTTACTTCTATGTCCCATTAACAACTCCTTAATTCGCGACCTGAAAATCGCTCCCACTTACCGCCGTGGTCCGCCCTGACTTTACGCTCGTCATTTGTTACTCGTAATTCGCTATTCGTCAATCGTTATTATCCTGCTATCCTGATACCTCGATTTCCTGATACCTTGTTTCTCGAGCTTCGAGCATCTAGCATCAAGAATCCGCGACTTCAATTCCCATACTCCTGGCAGTGCCCTCGATTATCTTCACCGCATGGTCCATATTGTACGCATTGAGGTCATTGAATTTCGTCTGTGCTATCTCTTTTACCTGCCCTCTGGTGACCTTGCCGACCTTTTCTTTATTGGGAATTCCGCTTCCCTTGGCAACCTGTGCCGCCTGCTTCAGCAATACCGCCGCAGGGGGACTTTTGACCTCAAATGTGAAACTTTTGTCTTTATAAACGGTGATTACCACCGGAGTCGTCATGCCGTTGAGCTCTTTGGTCCGCTCGTTGAATTGCGAAACGAACTGACCGATGTTCACTCCGTGCTGGCCCAATGCAGGCCCAACCGGAGGTGCAGGCGTCGCCTGGCCGCCCGGCGCCTGAAGCTTTATCCGTGTTAATATCTCTTTCGCCATCACTAAACCCTAAACGCTACACCCTTTCTATCTGCCAGTATTCAATATCTAATGGCGTACTTCTGCCGAAGATACTGACCACCACTTTCACTATCCCGCGCTCCGGGTCTATCGAATCAACCTCGCCCTCGAAATTCTCGAACGCCCCTTCGCGAATCTTAATGTGGTCGCCCGGCTCGAAATCAACCTTAATGCTCGGCGCCTCTTCGGGCTTCTCAGCCTCTATAAGCATCTTCGCCACGTCCGTGTCTCGCATCGGCGTCGGTATCCCTTCGGTGCTGATAAAATCACCCACGCCGGATGTCTCTTTAATCACAAACCACGCCTTCTCCGACACACGCCCGTCTTCGGTCGGCTCCATCTCCATAAAAACATAACCCGGATACAGCTTGCGCTTATGAACCGTCTGCTTACTGCCGCGAATCCTTTTTACCGATTCGACGGGCACCTCGACCCTGCCGATGACGTCTCCAAGGCCTTCTATCTCGACCTTGCGCTCGAGGGCCTCTTTCACGTGCATCTCTTTATTGGATTGAACCCGTAAAACGTACCACTGCATTTTACAGCCCGCCTTTACTTACAATGGCTTGGCATAGCCAATCCCATAGGGAAAGCTCAAATCCCTACCACATCAGTAAAAAACATATTGAACGCCAGGTCGGCAACACCCAGAAATATCCCCAGGATTATCACTACGCTTATCACCACCACCGTCGAAACCGCTATCTCTTCGCGGCTCGACCAACTGACCTTTTTCATCTCACCTTCGGCGTCAATCATGAAGTTTGCGACCGAAGGCCTGTTCAAAAGCAAGAATATAAGCACACTCAGCACCGCAAATACGCCTACTGGCACCATCGTCTTTACCCACATCTCAACCTGCTCATTGCGAAAATCCAGCGCGTTCAGTTGCCGGTACAGCGCCAGGCACCCGAGCGCCGCTATAATCCCCCAGCCAAACCCGCTGCCTAAGCGGGTGTACCTGCCCTGCCCACGCTTAAATATCTCAAGCTTCATTTCAATCCCTTCATCGCATGCCGCAACCGAACCTTCCAGTCTCCTGTCTTTCCCTGTACCCTACACCCTGATAAAACCACCAGGCCAGAAGGGAATCGAACCCCCAACCTTCGGTTTTGGAGACCGACGCTCT
>CAYSTP010000102.1:0-7781 GCA_964434085.1 uncultured Pirellulales bacterium | reverse complement strand
TTTAGTGTGCGATGACGGAGGAGGTTCTGAAGACCGGCAGCAATAGTGCGATTGCGGCGAGGCAGCCAGCGAACTTTTTAGAAAAGCGGTTTTCTCTCCATCAATTTAAGTATTTTTCTCCGTACTAACCGAGCAAGTTTCACCGCTTCCTTCGCCTCGGACAATTTAACCGGCTCAAAGGGCCCGGGGTAACGCATTACCGTCGCATAGTCGGTCAATCTTCTCTGTTGTTGGAGTGTTAGAGAAATACGTGTTCGTCCGGGCATCAGCGAAAGCAATAATTCTATATCGTGCGTTTTAGGAAATTCAACTTCCTCAAGAACAAGAAGAGCTTTAATGTATTTCTCGGCGCATTGCTGTGCGTGAAAACAAACGGTATCAGTAGGACAGTCCCTCTGCCGAGTTTCAAAGTGTGAGCGGCGTTCTTGAGGTCGTTTTCGGCTTTGGCTGTCCACTCATGAGCAACTGTCAGGATTTTGTCATTGTCTGGCATAGAGGACCCGCCCCTGGCGTACAGCAGGCCATTCAATTGTTCCGATAACGTCCTTACGCCACTCGAATTCTTCAGGTGTAACAACAATCACATCCTTGGCAAGAGGGATGTCATGCAGGGCAACTGCGATTTTCACCGCCTTTTCTCTTTTCGAGCCGGTTACAGGCATCACAACAAGCAAATCCACGTCGCTACCTGGCGCAGCGTCGCCGCGAGCATGCGAGCCGAACAATATAACCGTCTGGGGATGAAAACGTTCGACAATACGTTTGGCCATCTTCTGTATCAGCTTCCGCGTGCTGTTTTTCGTCGCCGGTGTCATATATACTCCCAACTGCGTTTATAAAATGAACCTCAGGCTGAACTTGCCCAAGAATACACAGCATCAAGGTTCTTTGCAAGGCCAAAAAATTCGGGAGCACGACTGAAGAACAAAAGTGGTGAAATATAACGGTTTTCTCTCATTGCATTCGCCTTGGTCAAAACTGTCGTGCCGAGAGTGGCGGGCCTAATCGACGACATTTAGTGCGCTATTACGGAGGAGATTCTGAAGACAGGCAGTAATAAGGCTATCGCAATTGTTCCGATGATAGCGCCTAAAATGGTTATCATAAGCGGCTCTATCAGGGTCATAACGGCCTTGATGGAGGCCTGGAGCTTCTTCTCGTAAAATAAAGAAATCTTGTCGCTTACCTGGCCGAGCTTGCCGCTCTTTTCACCGGCCTTGAGCATCTGAATTATACCGGCTGAAATCAATGAGCCGTCCCGGGCAATCTGTATCGATTCGGACAACTGGTAGCCGTCCCTGATTCTGTCATCTACAGAATTCCAGAGGCGCTGGAAGTAATAGTTGCGGCAGGAGCCCTGGATAATCCTAATGGTATCGAGAAGGCTCACCCCCGTGTTGACCATGGTGGCCATTATGCGCATGCTCCTGGCGACAACTGTATCGATGAACATTGTACCGAGGACCGGAGTGTTGATTTTCAGGTAGTCTATTGTCCGCCGGCCGAGCCGGGTCTTTGCAAAATAATACAGTCCGCCTGCGGCGAGGACCAGGAATGTGAAGACCATTGTCAGGACCTCGAAATTACTCATAAGCTGGCTGAAGCCGACTAATAGCTGCGTAATTTTCGGCAGGGCCGCTCCCCTTGCCTCATAGATTTTGGTGAATCGCGGCAGGACAAAGAACATCAGCGTACCCGTCGCCGCTACGGCCATAAGGGCCATGATAATCGGATATGTCAGCGCGCCTTTTATACGTTTTCTCGTGTCGGCTTCGAATTCGAGATATTCACTGAGCACCCGCAGCATATCGACCATTTTGCCGGACGCCTCCGAGGCTCTGACCATGCTGACAAACATAGGACTAAACGTTCGCGGGTACGACTGCAGGGACTTTGAGAAATTCTCGCCGTTTTTTACGGTATCGGCTATCGTTTCTATCATTCGGCGGAAGATTCCCTGCTCCTGCTGCTCGGCGATGGCGTCGAGTGCGTCGCTGAGGACGACGCCGCTGTCCAGCATAACCGCAAGCTGGGTGGTGAACATTATCAAGTCGGTTTGTTTGACCTTGACGTTCGAGATTCGCTGCGGAGTAATCGCGGCCTGTGTTCCGCTCAGACTCGGCTGGTCGGGGACGTTCATAGCCGAAGGATTAGCGGTTTTACTTCGCACGTCGGCGCTTTTGCTGTAACCTGTTTTTGTCGGGGTCTGTAACACGGTTACGCTACTCCTGCTGCTGTTCGTCCAGCGTATAAGCGGTCCTCAGGACTTCCTCAACCGAGACTATGCCGGCTTTGACTTTTTCAAGGCCGTCCAAAACCAGCGGGGCCATTCCCTTTTTTACAGCCGCCTGACGAAGCTTCTTTAAGCTTGCGTTATCGTTAATCAATTCTTTTAGCTCTTCATCCGGTACGAAAAGCTCATGAACGGCGATTCGTCCCGCATAGCCGGTATTGCGACATTTCTTACAGCCGGTGCCGTTGTAATACTTATTGATTTTGCCGCCGACCTTTTCAACAATCCTGCGGAGGCTGGCGGGTGGTTCGTACTCGCTCTTACAGCTTGGGCAGATTTTTCGAACCAGCCGCTGGGCAAGAACCGAAATCAGCGAGGCACTTACCAGGTAAGGAGCAACTCCCAAATCCAGCAATCTGGTGACTGCACCGGGGGCATCGTTGGTATGCAACGTTGAGAGTACCAGGTGCCCGGTCAGGGCGGCCTGGACGGCTATGTTGGCGGTTTCCTGGTCACGAATTTCGCCGACCATAATGATATCCGGGTCCTGCCGCAGCAGGGACCTCAATGCGGTCGCAAATCTAAAGCCCACAGTTTCGCTGACCTGGAACTGGTTAATGTTGGCCATGTTGCATTCAACGGGGTCTTCCACAGTACAGATGTTTACTTCGTCGCTGTTAAGCTCGGCCAGTGTCGCATAGAGCGTGGTGTTCTTGCCGGAGCCGGTGGGGCCGGTGACGAGTATTATGCCGTTGGGCGAACGCATGACGTTACGATAAGTCTGCAGATTGTTGTAGGCGAAACCCAGCGATTCGAGATTAAAGAGAATCTTCTGCGGATTGATTATACGGATAACGACCTTCTCACCGAAGTTTCCCGGCATGACCGAGACGCGCAGGTCAATGGCCTTGCCCTCGACAAGGACGTGAATGCCTCCGTCCTGGGGCAGGCGCCGCTGGGCGATGTCCAGCTCAGCCATGATTTTTATACGAGATACTATCGCCGGGTGCATCTGAAACGGCGGCCTCATTTTTTCATAGAGCTTTCCGTCAACCCTGTATCGCACTCGAAGGACTTTGTCGTCAGGCTCGATGTGGATATCACTTGCGTTTTCGCGCACGGCGTTGAAGACTATATAGTTGACCAGTTTAACCACCGGCGACTGGCCCGCCATTTCCTCAAGGTCACTTATATCCTGCGTGATGCTTTCTATCAGCGTGAAATCTTCGAGCCCGTCTTCGTCAATAATGTCATCAATAACAAAGACGTGAGCCGCGGGTATATAGGTTTGCAGCGTCGCTTTGATGTCTTTGGCGGTGGCACAGACGACCTGGACCCGGCAGCCGCTTATTCGCTCAATCTCATCGATAAGGAATACATTTGTCGGCTCACTAACCGCCACCGTCAGCGCGTCGTAGACCTTGAACAGCGGCAGGACGATGTGCTCTTCGAGAAATTCCCGAGGCAACAGCTCCACCGCCTTGGGGTCACAAAATTTCGGGCTGACCTGGGCGTAAGGGACATCATAAGCCTCGGACAGCGCCGCGGCTATCTGGTTGTCCGTACAATAGCCCATCTCCACCAGCAGCTCGCCGAGCAGTTTGTTGTGTCCTTTTTCCCGCTGCTCGGTCAGCGCGTGCTCTATCTGTTCGGCGGTTACTACACCCTGGGCCAGCAGTAACTGTCCAAGCTGCATTTTGTTTCCAACCGCTACTTCTGACATAACTGTAACTCCCGAATCGCCGGCCTATGGCGGCGCCCGTCCATCAGGCTAAGCAAAACTCTTCACCGCTTCGGCCAGTTCTGCATAGCAGTCGAATTCGCCCTGGAGCCTTGTAAGCTCGAGTATCTTCCCGCAATCTTCATTCAAAGAAGACAGCCTCAGCTGGCAGTGGTTCTCGTCGCAATAATCCTTCGCCCAGAGGAGCTGTTCGAGCCCTGCGCTGTCGATGAAATCTATGCTTTGCATATCGAGCACTATGCCGCTTTTTTGCGTACTTATAATTTCAGTGATTGTGCCATTGAGTGTTTCGATGGACTCGTGGTCCAGCTCTCCCTGAAGCTCAACCACCGTCACGTCATTATGGTCCTGCTTTCTGATTTTCATCTTATCAATGTCCCCACAGCGGCCATACCATATTTAGACATATCCTCGGTGCTGTAGATGTCCTTAAGTCCGTCCTGAATCATATCCCACAGGCGATAAACGTCGCTTTCTAAAAACAGTCTGCCGAGTTTTTCGTCGAACTGGGTTCCCAGACCCTTGCTGACTTCATCCAATGCCTGCTCGAGTGTCATGGCATCTCGATAAGTCCTCTTGCTCGTCATGGCATCAAAGCTGTCGGCAAGACTTATTATCCTTGCAATTACAGGAATCTGCTCGCCTTCAATGCCGTTGGGATAGCCTTTGCCGTCGCAGCGTTCGTGGTGACTGAGCACACCGGGGACAATTTCCCGCATCTGTTTGATTCCGCCGAGTATGCCAGCACCTATAGTCGGATGTTCCTTGATTCGTGCAAATTCGTCATCACTGAGTCTTCCCTCCTTACGCAGCACAACTTCGTCGACGCCCATCTTGCCTATATCATGAAGGAGCCCGGCAAGATAGACCTTGTGTACCTGTTCCTGGTCGAGTCCCTCAACGGCAGCCAACTGCTCGGCAATCCATTTGGATATAAAGGCGACCCTTTCGGAATGTCCCCTTGTGTACTGGTCTTTTGCGTCAATGCTGCTGGTCAGGGCCTTGAGCGAGCCGACAAACAGTTCCTTCAGGTCGTTAAACAATCGGCCGTTTTCTACGAACACCGCACAGCCGTTGGCCACCGAGTTGAACAGCTTGGCGTCGATACTGTCAAAATCGGCCCTGCCGATGCGGTTGACAGCGACCATAAGGCCGATTATGTTGTGGTCGTGTCCTTTGCCGGCAGAGGTATTCTCCTTTCCGATGAGCGGTACGGCTATTACGTTTCGTATGTTATCCGGCCAGTGATATCTAAAGGGCCGGTCAACCTCGCTGTCCAGCAAGGCCTCTTTACCTTTTGCCATCTCCTGTTCCAGCCTGTCATGGATGACCGCGGCCATATGCCAATCGATGTCAATAAGTCCTGCGCCGGCGGCTATCACAAGCTGCTTATGGTCATCAACCGGTTTTTCAACCAGGACGGCGATACCTTCTACGGATACGATGTCCGTAAGACTGTCACAAGCCATCTGCAGATAGTTACAGTCGGACTCCGTGACCTTCATGTTTGCACTTAATTTGTGCAGAAGGACAAGCTCTTCATACATCTGCGACAATTCGGAGCTGACCATTTCGATTTGCCGGCGTGCCTTTGCTTCGGCGAGAAAACTCCTGGCCAGTTGAGTGAGCATCTGGGCTAGTGCCGCGATGTGCTGTTCACTTTTTCCGTTGCTTGTGATATCAATCGCCGCAACGCCGCTGCAATCTTCACATCCGCCGTTGTTTCCACCCTGCCTCAGGGCAACGGTAAGGTAGTTTGCGCCAATTCGCGAAGCGATGTCAGCCTGACTCTTTTGGTCACAGTCCCCAAGAAGAGACTGGCATGCTGTTGTCAGTGATTGCCGGTCACCATTGAACCCGTCCGGTTCGGCGATGTAAACGAGCCGGCCTTGGCTATCACTCAGCGCAAAGGCCATGCCCAGGCTGTTGACGGACCGGCTAAAGTCCGCAAACTCAAACAGTCGTAAAGCACCCGTCCTTTTGTCTAAAATCTCAGCCATATCACCCTCGCCTGGGTCACCGGGACCACATTTTGCGATACATTGCAAAATGGGAGCCCTGATGCCGTTAGCTGTCTTGACTTACCGCCTGCTGATACAGAACGTCCTCGATGTCCCGAAGCAGCTCTTTGGGACTGAACGGCTTACTGAGACACATATTTATTTTCAGCCGTTGTTTCTGCTCATCCTCCAGGGCGAAGCTGCGTGCCGTGAGCATGATTACCGGAATATCGGCGGTCTGTTCCGTTTGCCGCAGTTTCTCAACCAGTTCCAAACCGCTCATCACCGGCATCTGATAGTCGGTCACGACAATATCCGGTTTTTCGGAACAAGCCAGCTCATAGGCTTCCGCTCCGTCCGAGGCTGAAACCACGTCGTATCCGTTGTTTCGCAGCTTAATTGTAACCACGTGCACGATATGGATTTCGTCGTCCACAACCAGTACCTTTTTGTCCGCCATTACCATTCCTCCAACGATTAATTAATGCCGCTCCTCGGACAGAATTTTGCCTCCCGGCGTTTTTGCATTCATTCAACCTGTCACCGTAGCAGGCTCATTAACGGCCAGCGGCAGTTCAAAACCGAACGTGCTTCCCCGGCCCACCGTGCTGGTGACAAACACCCTTCCATCATGAACCTTTTCGACTATTTGTTTGACGAGGTTCAATCCTAAACCTGTTCCCTTTGCCTGCTTTTCGTTGGCTTTGACCCTGAAGAACTTGTCGAAGACACGCTCGATTTGGTCTTCGGCAATGCCAACACCAGTATCGGTGACTTTGACCCTGACTACTCTGGCGATTTCGTCCACATCTGTTTCAATTGAGACTTTGCCGCCGTTCGGCGTATATTTGACGGCGTTCGACAAAAGGTTGACTATCACCTGCGCCATCATGTCACGGTCCACATACACCTGGTCAAAAATAATCGGATTTGGGGTAGTAACCTCGATGTCCTTTTCTTCTGCGTATCCTTTAATCATGCCAAGCTGCTCCTCAATCAGGATAGTCAGGCTCATCAGTTTTCTGTCCACCTTAATCAGGCCCGATTCGATTCGAGCGGTATTAAGGATGTCCTCAATCAGCCTGCTGAGTCTTTTCGCCTGGCTATGTATAATTGAGTAGAACTCTTTTTGCGTTTTTTCGTCAGCCGCCTCTCCGTCAGCGAGCATTTCAGCATAGGCGGTAATAGAGGCCAGCGGCGTCTTTAGCTCATGTGAAACATGACTGACGAAGTCGTTCTTCATTTGCGAGATTTCCTTTTCCCGCGTGACGTCGTGCAGCACCGCCACGGTCCCGCAAACCTGCTCGCGTTTGTCGTACACACAGGAGACGATGCAATCGAAGGTTCTGGGTCTGTCGCCGTCGGCAAAGGCCAGCTCCCGCTTGGTCGCCCGAGACTTGCTGATACGGCTCCTGGTCAAAAACGTGGTGAACTCTTCTTTGTCTTCTTTAATGAGCTTGCTGATGGCGGTGTACTGAGAGTTTTTGTAATCGAAGCCGAACAAATCTCCGGCGGCTTCGTTTGCCATCAGCAGCCGGTTGAATTCATCGACGACAATGACAGCGTCACGAATGCTGTAGATAATCGCATCGGTGTTCTGCTTCTGGCGCTGTGCAAGCTGGAGCTGAATCGAAAGCTGCTTGATTTGCTCTTCGAGAGAAAGCTGCTTATGCCGGTAATGGTCGATTCTCTCGGCTATGGCGTCGGCGAGCTCATCGGCCACATCCGTGCTGTCAATCTTATTCGCCTCGCCGTCCTGCTTGAGCTGGCGTGCTATGGACGTGACAGACTCGAGCAGCCGGTGTAT
>CAYSTP010000101.1:0-7823 GCA_964434085.1 uncultured Pirellulales bacterium | reverse complement strand
TGACGCGGTTAATCGCCGCATAAGCCGACTCCGGACTGCTCAAATCCTCCCTCTCCGCGAAGTCTGCTACTGGCCTGTTGACCTGGTAAATGCGCACAAAATAATCATTTGACGATTGTAGTTCTGCTGACTTCGTATCGACGCCTTTTTCTTTGGCCGCCGCCATCGGCAACAGCAAAGCCGCCGCGCAGATAATGACTAACAGACCTGCGAATCCAAGTTTCGCTCGTTTTGGAATTGGTTGATTCAACATCTTCTTTATCCTCCCTTGTAATTGACTCTTCGATTCCACTACACCGATAAACCGCAGCGCCAGCGCAGGCCGACCAAAGGCCAGCCTGGCGACACTCAACAAGGTTTCAGGATACTGCTCGGCCCTTTCTCCCATCGCCACCTGGACCATCTCATCGACCGCCTGTTCGCGAATTCTGCGTATCATCGCATTGGCCAGCCACAGCAGCGGATTGTAGAAGTAAATAATCTGCAGGACCGTCTGGACCAGGTTCACCCACAAATCGCCTCGTTTTATATGCCCCAGCTCATGCAACAGCACGGGCCGCAGATGGCCCACGCCAAGGCTCGGCCCCAAATCCTGCGGCACGAGTATCACAGGCCGAACAAGACCGCACACCGCCGGACTCGTCGCGTTTGCCGAAATCTTTAACCTGGTTGGCAGATTCACGCCCATCCTCTTGCGGCAGAATTCGAGTGTCTCCGTCAGTAATCCACGCGCCGGCTGTGCCTGCCTGATTAGCCCAAGCACGAAGAAGACCCGCTGAACTACGAGCATCGCCATCGCTCCCGCCGCACCGGCCCATACCACTAACACAATCGCCTGCCAGCTCAGCGCACCGCCGCCGGTTTTGTACGCGGCACCTGCCGCTGAAACAGCAACAGGGGCCTCAGCAGGACTTCGCGTTTGCGTCGCGATTACTTTTTCCTGCCCTGAGTTTTCCAGAGGTTTAATAATCAGAGGTTCCGCAGGTGTATACGTTTCGACTATTGCCGCGGATTTCGTAAGCGGTGCTGCTATTTTCTCACCGAAAATCCTGCCGAAACTCACCGGCGACGAAAACGTCGGCGGCAGAACCAGTTTCACTAACACCAGCATCCACAGCCAGTATCGAAACGTCGCCCGGACCTTGTTTCGCAGCAGTAAGTCCACCGCCAGCAGTATCACAATCAGCACACTCGACTGAATCAGCATCGGCGCCGCAAATTCGATAAATTTCTGGCCGCCTGAATTCAAAATTCCCGTTAAGTTATTCATAACACTTCCTCTCAATTACTCAGCGTACAGCATTCAGGGTACAGGGTATAGTTTTCATTTTTTTGCCTTTTTGTGGCTGATTAATTTTTCCAGCTCTTCAAGCTCTTTTTGCGACAGCTTATTGTTTTCAAGCAAAAACTGCATCATCGGAGTCAATGCCCCGTCGAACGCCCGTTTGACCGTTCGCATTATCTCGCTTCGCTGCGCCTGCGGCCTGGTAATGGCCGAGCGGTACAGAATAAGGTTGCGGATTCGTTCGGTTTTAAGCAGCCCCTTTTTCACCATTCTGTCCATCAGCGTCTTGACCGTGCTGTAGCTCCAGCCTTTTTTCTTATCCAGGGCCTCCTGGATACTCGGCGCCGCGCAAGGCTCGTTTTCCCACACCGACGAGATGATTTCCCATTCCGCCGGAGTCAGTTCATATTTTTTCCTGGCCATAAATACCTCCTAAAGCAAATTTACATATTAAAAGACTGCTCTACAATTGTAGAGATTACAGGAAAAATATCAAGATTTATAAAAATTTTTTTAATCAAAACCCCTCATTATCACGCAAGCCTTTTGTTTATATACACTTAGCTTCATAAAGGGGGGTCTTGAGAAGTGTTGCTCCATTCCGTCGCCAGTAGGCAGCGGATATTTGGCCCCACGTTTCACGTGGGGTCCGAGGCGATTTTATTTAGCACTTTTTATCCGCCATCGGGAATCGAATCTTCCTCTAAGCTTGCTTCAAGGACAATTTCACCCAGCGGCAGATGCTCACCCGGCTCAGGCTCATCGAGCGGGATTCGCCTGCTCAAATCCTCCTTGCTCACAACCAGCGCCAGTGGATAACCGGTTGGAATCGCGGCGATTTCAAAAGAGCCGTCCGTCTCTATCTTGCTTTGCCACGGTCCTTTGAACTCGCCTCGGGAGTAAGCCTGCCGCTCGTTAACGTCCGGAACGATTTCAATCTGAAAGTTACTGACTGGCTGACCGTTGACGTCAACCACCGAACCGCTCGCCGAAGCGAAAGAGGTGCACACAATCTCTATATCGTTAAGGTCTTCATCCTGATTCCAGTGAAAGACGGTCCCCAGTTGGCCGTCGATACTCACCGCGCAGCCGAAAGACGAAATAAACTCCGCAAAACTCGGCCGTTCAATCGAAAATGCCCCGTTGGCGTCCGTAGCTGTCTGTTTCTGACCGACCTGAATCTTTCCTTCAATAGTATAGCCGTTGACGTCGGTCAGCCATCCCGTTGCATACTGCTCGCTCGGCAGTTCTTTTTGGACCTCAGGTGTATTTGGCTCAGTCGCTGTTTCAGCTTCCGCATCAGCCTCAGCTTCTTCAAGCTCTTCTTCCGGTATACCGAAATCCTCAATACCGAGAGCTTCTGCAAGAAAGTAGTCCTCCGGGTCATCCGGGTCCAACTGTCCGGCCAGCTCATTGAGAGCCGCCGCCGCCCGTGGGTCCGACATCCTCGAAAGAAACCTCACCGCTGTTATTTTACTTGCAAAGTCGCCCGTTTCCAATATAGCTGCCAGGCCGTTAATGTCACCCGCCGCGGCCAATGCCGAAATACGGGCCAGTTTCGCCTGCCCCGATGTATCGGGGTTGGTGTCGGCTTGCTCTGGCACAGGCCTGTCCTCTTGTGTAGCCTCAGGGCGTCTCGGCGCCGGCGCAATCTCCGGCTGCTCCGGTTTTTCAATCTGCACCGGCTGTTGTATTACATCCTGACTTGGCGTCACCCCCGGCCGTTCGCGTCTAACTTCACCGCGACGCATTAGAAACACAACTGCCGCCGCAAGCAGGATTATAACCACCCCCGATACGATAATTCGCCACGACCTGCCCGCCTGCACCTTTGCCGCCCGTTCAAATTCCGCAGCAGCATCAACCAATATCTGCTCGTCCACTTCGCTCGGTGTAGTGCACCGTATCTTTCTTAGTTTTTCTTCGACGTCATTGCGACCGTTCATGTCTCTACCTGCCTGTCGAGAATGCTTGCCAGCCTTTCCAACCCGTAGCTGTACCTCGCCTGCGCCGTCGTTGCGCTCACATGCTGCACCCGCGCAATCTCTCTGAAACTCAGCCCGCCGTGCAGATGCAGCGTCACTGCCTCTCTCTGCGGCAGCGGGACCTTCACCATCGCCTCCATTGCAGCCTCGGTGTGCTGCTGCTCTGAAGCTTCATTTGTGGAATCTGCTCCTTCTAAATGCCGGCCCATTGTCCGGGGCACTTCCTCTACTTTATACATCTTGCTGCGTAATACCTCCTGCGACCGGTTGATTACACGCCCTGCCAAGTAATTCTTCACCGACCTGTAAAGGCCGAAACCCGGCGCGTCCTTTGCGAACATGACAAAGACGTCATGCAGAACGCTCCGGGCCGCGGAGTAGTCGTTAAGAAGCGCCAGCGCCGTCGTGTAAGTGCCGTCCTTGTACTTCAGATAAATCTGGCGCAGGGCCTCTGTGTCCCCACGATGAAGTCTCAAGACCAGTTGATAATCTTCGAGCATCTTTTCTTTACCCGGCCCTGCCGTCTGAATGGCCCGCTATTATACTACAGCTTACCCTGCGTTCGAGATGAAAACTCCACGTTTCGTGCAAATCAATCGCTTTAAGTTAATTTGGGCAAAAACCTTGCCCTTTCAGTCGAATAATGGTATTAAAAACCCCCAATCATCATGGCCGAGAGCAAGCAAAAATACCGGATTTTTTTCAGTGCCGCCGAGCCCAGCGCCGACGCGCATTGTGCCGCGCTTGCACGCGTTTTGGCCCACAACGGTGACATCCGGCTCGTTGGCGTCGGCGGACCACAAATGGCCGAGGCCGGAGTCGAGCTGCTTCAAAACCCCGTTGACCGCGCCGCTATGGCCTACAAAGCATTCACCCAGGTGCTTTACTTCCACAGACTAATAAAAAAAATAAAGACCTACATCGAAGATAACCCCGTTGACCTCGTTGTAGTCTGCGACTCACCGGCGTTTAATTTCCACGTCGCGAAAACCGCCAGGTCTCTCGGAGCAAAGACCCTCTTTTATGTGGCGCCGCAACTGTGGGCCTGGGCCCCCTGGAGAATCCGAAAGCTCGAAAAATACTGTGACAAGCTCTGCTGCGTCCTGCCCTTTGAGCAGAGCTGGTTCACTCAGCGCGGCATCGACGCCGAATTTGTCGGCAACCCTCTGCTCGAACATTCGCGTTCCGAGCCGACGAAGAAATACTATCTCGGCTTCGAGGCCGACCGCGCCCGCGTTGCGATAATGCCCGGCTCGCGCACCGCCGAGATTCAATCACTCTGGACCCCGATGCAGCAGATAGCGCTCAACCTCCAGACCAAATATCCGCAAATGAAATTTACTGTCGTTGCGTTGAACGAAAAAGCGCAGCGAATTCTGCAATCTGCGCAACTGTCCCGATTCTCATGCGAGTACGCCGTAGCCTCCGTTTACGATACCGCCAGAGCAAGCGATTTTGCAATCGTCACCAGCGGCAGCGCGACCCTCCAGGTAGCAGCCGCAGGCTGCCCCATGGTCATTATGTACCAGTCCAGCAAGCTGCTCTGGCGCCTTGTGGGCCGATGGCTTGTGACAACTAAATATCTGTCTCTCGTAAACATCCTTGCAGAGCACGAGCTTGTTCCCGAATTTATGCCTTACTTCGATTCGGTCGACCCGATAGAGGCTAAAATCGAGGAGCTTTTGGCGGTTAAGGAATTGCTCATCGGAACCAGCAGCGACCTGGTCGAGCTTGTTCGCCCGCTCGTAAAAAAGCAGGCCTCCCGTCGCGTCGCCCAAATCGTCAACGAAATGCTGAACCGCAAATAAAGTTGTGGTTAGTTACTTTCTCTACGCCGGCAGCAGGCCCACACCGCTGTCGTTTACCTGTTCGGCGGCGAATACGTCGAATTCATCTCCGTACTGACGCAGATAATATGCTGAATACGCCCGCTTGAATACCAGCAGCGGCAGTATGGCCACCGTCCCTATATAAGGTATCGCGAAAATGCACGCCGCACAGCAGCACGTTGCAAGGACAGCCGTCGTTACAATCGCCCCAATGGCAAGGCCTATCACTATCTGAAACAGAATATAAAGTGCGAATTTCCCCTTATTGCCCGAAAGTATCGAACGAAACCGCCCCCAGGCCTCCATACACCGAAGACCGTGAATGTACATAACGGGTACGACAAAATCATAAGTGAATTTCATTATTATGGAAAAGATGGCTATCGCGGCGATTATCAAAAGCCCTAAAAACACCATCCCCGTTATAATAAAAGCATTTGCATACATTGAGCCTTTCGAAAGTAGAACCCCGCACCATATCATCACCCCGATAAGTGGCGCCAGGGCCACAAAAAATAAAATCACCGCGGCAACCCGAAACAGGAACAGACTGTTCGCTGTGGTCCTGTAGTTCCGCCACGGCGCCTTAATCTTATCTGTATTGCGGGCCACACAGTTGAGAAACATAAATCGCCCCCGGCTGCTCAGCCATAACAATACCAGCCATATAGCAACCGCAACAACAAAGACCGCGGCCACAATAAGCACAACCAGCACCACATTTGCCGGGCAGGCCTGGCGCACGCTTTCGACCGTACAGCTTTTTGTCCCGCACGTTGGCCCGCAATTGTCCCACGGGACCCTGAAATTAAAATTGGCCCCTCCCTCGGTGAGATATGCAAGCCACGCACAGAACCCTACCGCAAACCACTTTTTCAAATCGAACGGCCTGAACAGCATCTGTTTTATCCGCTCGATAGCCGGCGATATGGGGTCGATTACACTGATTTGTCCTGGCTCAGAATTCATAATATTTCCTCCGGTTTACTGCTGTTTTTTAGATTTCGGTTCGTTGAATTTCCCTGTGACGCTTTCAATGACGATAGCTGCTTCTCGATGGGCCATTGCGCAAAAGCCAGGTACAGCAGCGCGACAAGCCTTGCTATCGGCACCAGCATCAGCAAACCCAGCGCCCAGTTGTAACCCGCTTTCTGGAATATCTTACAAAACGCAACGACGCAAAGGATGACTGCCGCAGTCAGAAGCAGTATCCCAAAGCACGTAAATACCAGAGGAATCACCACAAATACCACTTCGACGTTTTCAGGCGGGCGGGCACTCAAAAGGCACGTTTCCATAAATTACTCCTTTAACTTGGTTTTATTTCACCTGATTCTACCAGTTCATACTATAAGACGCCAGAAGCTAAAAGTCCTTGCAAAAAAACTCTTGAAGCGTTATGCTGTCGGCCTCAAATTTGCTCTGAAGATATAATAGTAACTGCTTTTATTACAGGAAGATACAGATGGCGGCACAGCAGGTTTCCAACCCCGAACTTGACAAATTTTGCATAGAGACGATTCGATTTCTGGCCGCCGACGGCGTTCAGAAGGCCAAAAGCGGCCATCCGGGTATGCCTATGGGGATGGCCCCGGCGGCTTATTTGCTCTGGACAGGCTTGATGAGGCACAATCCTGCAAATCCCGGGTGGCACAACCGCGACAGGTTCGTACTCAGCGCAGGCCACGGCAGTATGCTGCTCTATTCACTGCTGCACCTGTGCGGTTACGATATGACGCTGGACGATTTGAAAAACTTCCGCCAGCTCAACAGCAAAACACCCGGCCATCCCGAATATCATCCCGAGGTTGGTATCGAAGTTACTACCGGCCCGCTCGGCCAGGGCATCTCTAACGCGGTCGGAATGGCCGTAGCCCAAAAACACATTGCCGCACATTTTAATCGGGATGGTTTTCCGATTATCGATTACAAAATTTTCGTCATCGCCGGTGACGGCGACCTGCAGGAAGGCGTCTCCTCGGAAAGCTCCTCGCTCGCCGGACATCTCGGACTCGATAATCTTATTGTTATTTATGATGATAACCACATAAGCATCGACGGCGACACAAAACTCTCATTCACCGAGAATGTTGCATTGCGATACAAGGCCTATGGCTGGAACGTCATTATAGTTGACGGTGACGGCACAGACCTCGTTGCTATCGAAAAGGCAATCGGAAAAGCGAAGCGCTACAAAGGCAAACCAACCATAATCAAACTTCGCACGCACATTGCCTACGGCGCCCCTGACGCCCAGGACACCGCAGCCGCCCATGGCGCTCCGCTCGGCGAGGATGAGGTAAAACTAACAAAACAAAAATTCGGCTGGGACCCGGAAAAAACTTTTTATGTCCCTGCTGAAGTTGCCGAGCGCATGCTCAAGGTGCGAGACGCCGGAATCAAAGCCGAAAAGAGCTGGCAGCGAAAATTCAACAAGTACGCAAAACAATACCCGGAGCTTGCGCAGCAGTTTAATACCGCCGCAGATGGAAAGCTCGGTATAGACATCGATTCACTGCTGCCGAAATTCTCACTCGATAAACCGATGGCCACACGCAAGGCATCAGGTGCCGTCTTAAATGCGCTCATGCCGCACCTGCCTTTGATTATGGGCGGCTCGGCGGACCTGACTCCTTCGAACAACACCCGCTTCGAGGGTGCCGTTGACTTCCAGAAGGACCAGTGGCACGGCCGGTACATGCGCTACGGCGTCCGCGAGCATGC
>CAYSTP010000100.1:0-7884 GCA_964434085.1 uncultured Pirellulales bacterium | reverse complement strand
ATGGCCTCGATTACGCACTTCGGCGAATGCTCGATACGCGATATGAAGGAATACCTCACCGGCCGCGGAATACCTATGAACCTGTAAATTATCTTGAACGAAGGCGGGCCGAAGGATAAAATAAGGTTATGAAAACACTGGACAGTTTGACAATATCAGAAAACGAACGAGCGGCAGCAATACGTGCAAGAGAAATACTAACGGCTGATTTGCCTGTCTCAAGGGTCGTTCTATTTGGTTCAAGGGCACGCGGACAAGGTGACAGGTATTCTGACATCGATTTGCTTGTTCTTACATCGTGTCCGGTAGACAGTAAGTTACGGAGGAATATTTCTGACAGGTTGGCTGAGATAAATCTTCAGAGCGACGTTACTCTCAGTTCAGTGGTCGTATCGGAAAGAGATTGGTCGCGGGGTCTGATTCGTTATATGCTCATTCACAGTGAGGTTGAAAAAGACGGTTGTCAAATATGACCGAAGCTGAAGCACGCAAAGAAATTATTAAACTTTGGCTCGAAAAAGCCGCCGATTCACTGGAATCCGCCAGGCTCGAAATAAATGAGGGACATACAACTTTTGCAGTAAATCGCTTGTATTATTCATGCTTTTACGCTGTTACAGCGCTTCTCTTAAAGGACGGCAAGCAGTTTTCCAGACACTCCGCCGTAAAGTCCGAGTTTACCCGCTCATATATCAGGTCAGGAGAGCTTGATGTAAAATGGGGTAAGTTTTACCAAAGGCTTTTTGATGCCAGACAGGAAGCGGATTATATACCGACGATGATCTTTGAAAAGTCCGAGGTTTCAGAACACATTGAACAGGCCAGTGAGTTTATCACCCTGATTCGAAACCTGATAATTACTGCCTGATTTTAAGTTTAGGAATTTATCACACGGGCCAAGGCATCCCTATGAACCTATAAGCTTACCTTTTGTGCGGCACTTTTTCAAAGCTGAATTGGTGGGCGTTTGCGCCGACCTTTATGGTGTTGCCCTCGTTGAAATTGCCTGCCAAAATTTCAGCGGCTAATGGATTTTCGAGTCTTTGCTGAATAGTTCTTTTCAAAGGCCTGGCGCCGAAGACCGGGTCATAACCCTCTTCCATAATTAGCTTGCGTGCCTCATCGGTAAACTCGACCGTTATATTGCAGTCTTTCAAACGATTAGCAAGATAGCCGAGCTGAATCTCTACGATTTTAGCGAGATTATCCTTTGTGAGTGTGTGGAAAACAATGACCTCGTCTATCCGGTTTAAAAACTCCGGCCGGAAATAATTCTTCAGCACGTCCTTAACGTGAGCCTCAATCTCCCAGTCGGCCCCCTGTTCTTCTGTTAGCTTTTGAATCTCGTGGCCGGCGATGTTGCTGGTCATTATTATTACGGTATTCTTGAAATCCACGGTTCTACCCTGTCCGTCGGTCAATCTGCCGTCATCGAACACCTGCAGCAGCACATTGAAAACGTCTATATGTGCCTTTTCCACCTCATCCAGCAGTATCACGGAATATGGTTTTCTGCGTACCGCTTCTGTCAGCCTGCCGCCTTCCTCATAACCGACATATCCGGGCGGGGCGCCGATGAGTCTGGCCACCGAATGTTGCTCCATAAACTCGCTCATATCAATACGAATCATCGCGTTGGGGTCGTTGAACAGGAAATCAGCGAGCGCTCTGGAAAGCTCGGTCTTGCCGACGCCGGTCGGTCCGAGGAACAGAAACGTCCCTATCGGCCGGTTCGGGTCACCCAGACCTGCCCTGTTTCTGCGGACAGCGTTACTAAGCGCGGCAACTGCTTCGTCCTGTCCGACGACGCGCTTTTTGATTAGCTCTTCCATTTTCATCAGCCGTTCACGTTCACCACTCAGCAGCCGCGCCACGGGAATACCCGTCCACTTCGATACGACCTCTGCTATATGCTCTTCGGTAACTTCGTTGCGAATCATCTGGTGCCGGTTGGTCTTGGCGAGAGTCTCTTCGGTTTCTTCGAGCTCTTTTTTCAGCCTGGCGATTGTATCGTATTTCAGACGGGCCGCTGTTTCGAGGTCGCCGGTCCGCTGGGCTTGCTCGAATTGGGTTTGTGTGTCTTCTATCTGTGATTTAAGCCCTTTAATTTTATCGATGTCGCCTCTTTCTGCTTCCCACTGGGCAGTAAGGCGTTTGTCCTGCTCTTTGAGGTTTGCAAGCTGCCTTTCTGTATTCTTTAATCTTTCTTTGCTGGCCTCGTCGGTTTCTTTCTTTAACGCCTGCTGTTCAATCTGAAGCTGCATTATCCTTCGGCGAACGTCATCGAGTTCCGCCGGCAGCGAGTCGTTCTCAATCCGTAGCTTTGACGCCGCCTCATCCATCAGGTCGATCGCCTTGTCCGGCAGCCACCTGTCGCTTATATATCGATTGGAAAGCGTTGCCGCCGCGACCAGTGCCGCATCAGTTATACGAACGCCGTGGTGTACATCGTAACGGTCCTTCAGTCCGCGCAGAATCGCTATCGTTTCTTCGACACTGGGCGGGTCGATGAGTATTGGCTGAAACCTTCGTTCGAGCGCAGCGTCCTTTTCGACGTATTTTCTGTACTCATCAATTGTCGTTGCGCCTATACACCGCAATTCACCTCTGGCCAATGACGGTTTTAGCAGATTGCCTGCATCGACGGCGCCTTCAGCCTTGCCCGCACCGACTACAGTATGCAGCTCGTCGATAAACAATATGATTTGGCCTTGGGCACTTATAACTTCTTTAAGAACGGCCTTTAGCCTGTCCTCGAATTCACCTCTGAATTTCGCGCCTGCTATAAGCGCACCCATATCCAGCGCGATAATCCTTTTATTCTTCAAACCTGTCGGCACGTCACCTGCCACAATCCGCTGGGCCAGACCTTCGACAATCGCGGTCTTGCCGACACCCGGCTCACCGATAAGGACTGGATTATTTTTGGTCCGGCGGTTGAGCACCTGCATACAGCGGCGTATCTCTTCATCGCGTCCGATTACAGGGTCGAGCTTGCCCTTGCGGGCCATCTCCAGCAGGTCGATACCATATCGTTCCAGTGCATTGTATTTATCTTCCGGATTCTGGTCGGTGATTTTCTGTCCGCCGCGAACATCCTCAAGGGCCTTTTCAATTTGTTTTGTCTCGACCGAGTTCAGCCGCAGTATTTCTCGTGCATCGCTCTGCACTGCCGACAGTGATAGGAATAAATGCTCTACGCTCAGATATTCATCTTTCATCGCGTCCGCGCGGTTCTGGGCATCAAGTACAACCTGACTGAATGCCGGCTCGGGCATTATTTGAGTAGTGTTTCCCTGTGGTAGTCTGCCCAGCTCGCTTTCAGTCATGGACTTAATCTGCTCGACATTAGCGCCTATCTTTTTCAGGGTCAGCACAACAATACCACCCTCATCGTTGACAAGTGCACTTAACAGATGCAACGGAGTCAGCATAGTGTGCGATTTGGCCATTGCTATCTGCTGAGCGGTAGCCAGCGACTCCTGAGCCTTGACGGTGAATTTTTCAAATTTCATTTTTGCATCCTCTGTTCGTACAAAGGCTGTTCTTTAACCACAAAGCAATATGCAAACGCCGTGCCTAAGTCATTTATATATCCAAGTGCTTTTACAGCAAAGACTTAAAAAAATGCAGATTTTTTGTCCCGGGTGCCAATCTGGCAGGTTTTAGCTGCGGATTAGCTCTCTGGATAGCAAGGGCCGGCCTCACGCAACGTCAGGTGCATCCTGCAGGACCGCTATTGCCACACCCCTGATGAGCACGTCTTTGCCTGCCTTGGCCTGTGTGATTTCGACTGTGCGCGACTGATTGTCATAGACGTCACTTGCGAGCCTCTTCTCGATAGTCCGGGCAAAATAATCGGCGCTATGGTTCAGTACGTAGCCTGCTAACATTACTACCTGCGGGTCGAAACAGTTTATGGCCATTGTCGCTATTTTGCTTAAATGTTCGGCGGCTTGTTCCCTGAGTGACAGTGAGTAACTGTCACCGCTGCTTGTCGCATCACCCCATTTGGTGACAATAGTCTCTGGCGTATCATCCGAGGCAATCCGGCTGGACAAGATGGTCTCGGCGCCAGATAGAATATCCTTTCTTATCCTCTTAGCCAGCGCCGGGCCGGATATAATCGCTTCCAGGCAACCCTTATGCCCACAGCCACACTGCGGCCCGTCAGGCTCAACCACTATATGACCCAACTCGGCAAAACGGCCTGTAGCACCGCTTAAGACTTTGCCGTCGGTAAAAAGTGTTCCGCCTACCCCGTCGGCTACGTTCAGATACAAGACCGACTTCGATGCTAAACTGCTGTCAATGCCGATTTCTGCAAGGAACCTGACGCGTGTGGAGTATATCCGCACCTTACACTCGAACTTGCGGCTTAGTATCTGCTTCAATGCGACATCCTTCCACCCCAATGGGCTGGATAACTTAACCACACCTTCCGGACTTACCGTGCCGCTCAGGACAATTCCTATTCCTATGAGGTCCTCTTCTGCGGCCTCGAATTTGCCGAGCAATCCGTGCGCGGTGATTTCAGCAAGACCACAGACATTCTCGACTGAATTGTCACCATTGAGGGACACATCGGCCTTTTCGAGAAGCCGGCAGTTAAAGTCGAAGAGCCCAACTACAACGTGGCTGGGGTTGATGGAGATACTCATTATAAGTTTGCCGCGGGGATTTATACTGAGCATAACCGGTTTTGCGCCGCGCTTGGTGCTTTCGCCGGTTCTTTCCGTGATGAGACTTTTCTCCCGCAACCTGCCTGTGATATAGCTTAGTGTTGAGCTGCGCAGGCCGGTAAGTTTACAAACTTGTGCTTGTGAGAGCTCACCGTGCTGCCTTAAAATTCGCAGTACTAACTTCTCGTTTCTCAACCCCGTGTTTGTGGTATCGCGTTTCATTCTCCCTGCTCATTAAGGCAGACCGGTGGCCAAAATAACTCAGGCCAAGAGTTTATTCAAGCAAAAATACCCCATTGCCAGGGGCCTTTTGTAAGTGCATTGCATTAGGTGGAATACGAAAATCGAAAAAAGTACTTGAAATGGAGAAAGACCATTGATAGAATTTACTCAGGGTTCGAGCAATTAAATCTATCTGTATTTATTACAGGGAGTTAGGCCATGAGCAAGCCAAACGCGATACTCGCACAATCAGGCGGTCCAACGGCAGTTATTAATTCCAGTGCCTGTGGCGTTATCCAGGAACTTATCAAATCGGGCAAGGTAGCCAAAGTCATTGGAGCCACTAACGGCATACTTGGTGTGCTAAAGGAAGATTTGTTCGATGCCTCGGCGGAAAAGCCCGAGACTATCGAGGCCCTTAAAAGGACACCGGCCGCGGCTATGGGCTCATGTCGATACAAACTTAAATCGCTCGACAAATCCAGAGCCGATTATGAGAGAATCCTTGATGTCTTCAAGGCGCACAACATTCATTACTTCTTCTATGCCGGAGGTAATGATTCAATGGACACCGCGGATAAGGTCGATGAACTCGCTGCCGACACCGGCTACGAGCTTACCTGCGTCGGCATCCCCAAGACAATCGACAACGACCTTGCCTGTACCGACCACTGCCCGGGCTATGGCAGCGTTGCCAAGTATGTAGCTACCAGCGCCATGAACGCAGGCCGTGACACCGAGGCGATTTACACGACCGACACTTGCACCATGCTTGAGGTAATGGGTAGAAACGCTGGCTGGATAGCCGCCTCGACGGGCCTTGCGCATCGAACCGAAGAGGATGCACCGCATCTTATCTACATGCCCGAAGTTCCCTTTACTTTCGAGCAGCTTGTCAGGGACGTTAAAGAAGTTTATAAGAGCCTCGGCAGAGTCTTCATCGTAGCCGGCGAGGGACTAAAGGATGAAAAGGGCGACTATGTTACCGCGGAAAAAACCACTCTTGCCACCGATGGTTTCGGCCACGCACAGCTCGGCGGCGTGGCGGAGATGCTCAAGGCCGTAATTGAGAAGGAAGTTGGAATAAAGACGCGATTTAACAAGCTGGGCACCAATCAGCGAAGTGCAATGCATTTTGCATCACTGACCGATGTGAAGGAGGCATATATGTGCGGCAGGATGGCCGTCAAGTTCGCTTTGAAGGGAATAAGCGGAAAGATGGTTACACTTATCCGCGAAAAAGGCAAACAGTATAAATCCACCACCGGCCTGGCCGACTTGAGCGACGTCGCTAACGGCGAGAACAAGGTGCCTCGTAATTATATAAACGAGCAGGGCAACGGCGTCACCAAGGCGATGCTCGATTATGTCCGACCACTGGTGCAGGGCCAGGCCCCGATAACGATTGGCGAAGACGGCCTGCCGGTCTATATGCGGTTCAAACGCAAGCCGCTCAAGAAAGTTCTGCCGAAGTACATGTAATGCTAACCCCACGCTTGAGGTAATGGCCGGGTGATTCAGATAGGCAAATACTCGTTCGGAGTCGGTGATAGATTCGCCTTGCAGGGCAAGGCTCAATTGCAGGCGATAATAAAGGCTAAGCAGCAGGGCGTTGAAATCACACCTGTCTGGAACAAGTCACACCGCGAACACGTAATCATCGGCACAAAACCCGCGGATGTTCGCGCCGAAGCAGACACAGCAGTAAAGGCTCTGGGTTTTAAGGGGGCTTATTTTGTCGATGCCGACCATATTAACCTGAACAACGTTGATGTGTTCATCGATTCCAGCGACTTTTTTACCCTGGATGTAGCTGATTACATCAGCCAACCCGCCGCGCAGGAGGATATAAAGGTCTTTGTTAAGAAGTTTGATAATTACATCGGTCGGCTGGAGATTCCAGACATCGATGAGCCCGTCGAGATAACACGCGATGATATAACACATATCGCGGCAAAAACGCTTGTGGCGGTCAAAGAGGCCGGCAAAATCTATCGGCATATCGAAAAGGCAAAAGGCAGGGGAAACTTCGTAACCGAGGTATCGATGGACGAAACCGAGCAACCTCAGACGCCCGTTGAAATGCTTTTCATTCTCGCGGCCATCGCTGCTGAAGCAATTCCTGCCCAGACCATTGCACCGAAATTTAGCGGCCGATTCAACAAGGGTGTCGATTACGTCGGCGACCTCGCGCAGTTCGAAAAGGAATTTAACGAGGATTTGGCGATAATAGCTTTCGCCGTCAGCGAGTTTGGTCTGCCGAGTAATCTTAAGCTCAGTGTTCACTCGGGCAGCGATAAGTTTTCTATTTACGCCCCAATCAATAAGGCGTTGAGGAAATTTGATGCCGGTCTGCATCTGAAAACCGCAGGCACAACCTGGCTGGAGGAAATCATTGGTCTTGCTGCGTCAGGAGGCAAAGGTCTCGAGCTTGCTAAAGACCTTTACTCAAAGGCCCTGGAAAAGATTGACGAGCTTTGCGAGCCTTATAAAACTGTCATTGACATCGACTGTACGGAATTGCCGTCGGTCGAGACTGTGCAGCTCTGGGGTCCCGATGACTACGCAAATGCACTAAGGCACGAGACGTCCTGCAAGGCCTATAATCCGCACCTGAGACAACTGCTGCATGTCGGTTATAAAATAGCTGCAGAAATGTCAGATATATATCTGGACGCCTTGCGAGAAAATGAGAAAATTATTGCCAAGCACGTAACGCAAAACATCTATGACAGACACATAAAACCGCTGTTCATTGATTAGGAATTGAGCTATGGATAACTTGTTTGATGTCAAAGGCAAAGTAGTCGCGATTACCGGCGGCGGGGGAGTGCTGTGCAGTGAAATGGCAAGGGCACTGGCTGCCGCCGGTGCAAAAGTCGCTGCACTCGACTTGTCTGAAGAACAGGCTGAAAAGGTCGTTGGCCAAATCAAATCCGCAGGCGGCGATGCCATCGCTGTTTGCTGTAATGTCCTCGAT
>CAYSTP010000099.1:0-7906 GCA_964434085.1 uncultured Pirellulales bacterium | reverse complement strand
TGGGCGGCGA
The DNA here is from genome assembly GCA_964434085.1 of uncultured Pirellulales bacterium. Classification (GTDB taxonomy): domain Bacteria; phylum Planctomycetota; class Phycisphaerae; order Sedimentisphaerales; family Anaerobacaceae; genus JBBABK01. The sequence continues at coordinate 7,896 of CAYSTP010000099.1, read as the reverse complement.
CCTGTATGATTTTATTAAGCTGTCGGACAGTCATCTTGTCGTAGCCATAGCCGATGTCATAGGAAAAGGTATTCCCGCGGCAATAATGACGAGCATGTTCCGCGGGGCGGTCAGGGCCTACGCTGATGTCGGGGGAGCCGGTCTGATTAAACCGACTATTGAGCGGCTTAATCGAATGGCCTGTATAGAAACTACGCCCGGCGAGTTTGTTTCGCTGTTTTACGCCTTGATAGACATTGAGCGGATGGAAATGACTTACTGTAACTGCGGACATGAACCCACACTGCTCATCAGGCAGGGCCGGGTCAGTGAGCTTAACACGGGCGGCCTTGTTTTGGGTGTCGAGAAAGAAGCCGAATACGATGTCGGGTCGGTAACGCTTGCAGACGCGGATACCCTGCTATTTTCGACAGATGGTTTGACCGACGCGGTGAATTTCCAGGGCGAGTTCTGGGGCCGAGAGCGTATGCTCAACGCCGCCAAAAAGTTTGCCCATGAGCCTGCGGCTATTATGATGCACAATATACTCGGCTATCGTCGGCGATTTGTGGGGCTTTCGAAGCAGATTGACGATACGAGCATAGTGGTTGTCAGGGTGGATTCTCGATACTCGTCGAAAACCGAGGATAATAAATGATGGCGTCTCTGGTGGTTACAATTGACGGTCCTGCGGCCAGCGGCAAGAGTACCGCAGCGAGGCTGCTGGCGCAGAGGCTTGGAGCGGCATTTCTGGATACGGGAGCTATGTACAGAGCCGTTACCCTTGCGGCCATGCAGAAGGGAATCGAACTTTCGGATGAGTGGAAGCTGCTCGATGTACTGGAAAAAACGAAGTTTGACTTCAGGGCGGATGCCGACAAGATGAGTGTGTTTGTTGACGGTGTTGATGTTACCGAGCAGATACGACGGCAAGCTGTGACGGAAAATTCACGTTATATTGCAGCGGCGCCGAAGATTCGCTCCGGGCTGGTTCGGATGCAGAGGGATTTCGCCGCGGCGCATGAAAAAGTGGTAACAGAAGGGCGCGACCAGGGGACAGTCGCTTTTCCCGACGCCGATGTGAAATTCTTTTTGACCGCTGATATTGAGACCAGAGCGCGTCGCCGGATGCAGGAATTAAAGGGGGCGGCGGATATTACTTTGGACGTTCTGGTAAAATCGATAGAACAGCGCGATGCCAAGGATAGTCAGCGGGCTGAGGGTCCGCTTAAGGCTGCCGAGGATGCGATGTTGATAGATACAACGGAATTGAGTCTTGAACAGGTGGTCGAGTTGCTTGTTTCTCGTGTGAGGGACTCATGTTAATGAAGTACATCAAACGCGGCTGGTACGTATTTGCCCTGTGGACCTGCAGGATGTTCTGCGTGGTGTTTTTCAGGATGCATCTGAACGGCCAGGAAAATATACCACGCAAGGGACCGTTTTTGCTTGTAAGCAATCATCAAAGTTACCTTGACCCGATTTTTTGCGGTGCACCTCTGCGGCGACAACTGGTTTATGTGGCTCGTGACAGCCTGTTTCGAAGCTGGGCGTTTAGGAGTATTATTGCCTCGGTGGGGGCCATACCGGTTCGGCGGGCAGCGGCGGATTTGACTGCCGTAAAACGAATGATTGCCTCGTTGCGGGAGGGATTCGGATTGTGTCTGTTTCCGGAAGCAACCAGGACTTCAGACGGCAGGATTGCAGCACTTCGGCCGGGTTTCTCGTTTCTGAGCAGGAAAGCCGATGCTCCTATCATACCGGTGGTGATAGACGGCGCGTTTCAGTGCTGGCCGAGGGAAAAAAAGTTTTTCTTGCCGTGGCAGCATATATGGGTCTGGTACGGTAAACAAATCGAGCCGCAGGAGGCGGCACGGATGAGCGATGAGCAGTTGGCAGCTTATATAACAAATACCATGCGTCGAATGTTGAATGATTGCAGAATGAGATTTGGGCGCCGGGTGTATGAGTATCAGGACAGTCCGGTCGGTCAGGCGGAAGGAGACGCAAAGCAATGAAGGTATTTGTTGCGGGGAAATGCGGTCTTTGCGCCGGCGTTAAAAACGCGATAAATCTTGCCGAAGAAGTGCTGCGAAGGGAAAATGAGGTCTTCAGTCTTGGTCCCATTATTCATAACAATGATGTAGTGAACAAGCTGTCGGCCATGGGACTTCACACGGTTGATGATATCGAAGATATACATTGCGGTACTGTGCTGGTACGCTCGCACGGTGCGGCCCCGGCCCAGATTGAAAAACTCAAAGCCAAAGGACTGAACATTATTGACGCTACCTGTGTGCTGGTCAAGCGGGTTCAGAAAATCGCTTCTGAGCTGGAAAAAGAGGGCTATACACTGGTGGTAATGGGAAACAAGGACCATCCTGAAGTCAGGGCGGTGGTGGGCTGTGTCAACCACGCCACCGTAGTAGCGGATGAGAATGACCTGGAAAAGCTGCCCGTTGACGGCAGCCTGGGTGTAATCTGTCAGACCACGCAGAGCCCGGAGTACTTTGCCCGAATGTTATCCGCCATCTGCCGTCGCGGCTTCTCAAGGCTCAAGGCGATAAACACACTGTGCAGAGAAGCCGTAAAAAGGCAGCAATCGGCAATGGAATTGTGCAGGAAAGTGGATATAATGTTCGTTCTTGGCGGACTGGACAGTGCTAACACTCGTAAGCTGGCTGAACTCTGTCGGCGGTATAATAGCCGGACGTACCATTTGCAAAACTGGAACGAATTTGATAAAAGTGAGCTCGCGACTCAACTGAGCTCGTCGAAGCCCGGCAAGAAAACTGCGGGAGTTACCGCAGGGGCCTCTACGCCTGAATGGATAATATCTGAGTTTGTCGAGAAACTCGAAGCCTTTGAATCGGATGCCGAGTAGGTTCAGGGTGAATGGATTGGTGCTGAATGAGCATTGGCTGCGTTGGCCAATGTGTTTTTTATTAACCTTAACCAAGAGTCCGTGCCGTGGGGCACGGCGGCTTTTCAGCGTAAATGTGGGGCGCCGTCAAGTCGGAGACAAACACCGCAGAGGAATTGAAATTTTATGGTAGATCGAAACTTAGTAAACAAATTAGGGCTGTCGGAGGAGGAGCTTGACAAACAGGTGGCTGAGATGTTCGGCCAGGCCGAGACCCAATATCTGGAGGATGTGCTGCAGCATAAGGTGGATTCAAGGCTGCCCGGAACAATCCTCAAGGGTAGAGTCGTATCGCAAATCGGCAATGACGTGATTGTTGAAGTTGGGCTGAAAAGCGAAGGTATCATTGATGCCGGTGAGTTCGATTATCCTGAGGAGATTGTGCGCGGCAAGGAAATCGAGGTGTTACTGGAGGACACCGATTCGGGCGAAGGTCTTATCCTGCTCAACAAGCGCAAAGCAGACCGAATCAGAGGCTGGGAGCGCATCATTGAGACCAAGAAGGAAGGAGACGTAGTTACCGGCAGGGTTATCAGACGCATCAAAGGCGGGCTGCTGGTGGATATCGGAGTTCCGGTTTTTCTGCCGGCCTCACAGGTGGATATCAGAAAGCCCGGTGACATAAGCAGGTTCATAGGCAAAGAGGTCAAGTGTAAGATTCTCAAGATTGATATCGAGGGCCACAACATCGTTATCTCCAGGCGAAAGCTCATTGAGGAACAGAGGCAAAACAGCAAAGAGAAACTGCTTGCTGAGATTGAAGTGGGCCAGCTCAGGAAGGGTGTGGTGAAAAATATCGCCGACTTCGGCGTGTTTGTTGACCTCGGAGGGCTGGACGGGCTGCTGCATATCAGCGACCTGAGCTGGGGCAGAATTTCACACCCGTCTGAGGTCGTCAAACTGGACCAGGAGCTCGAATGCATGGTTATAGGTGTCGATAAGGAGAATGAAAAAATCTCACTGGGTCTGAAACAGAAAACGCCGAGCCCGTGGGAAAGCGTCGAAGAAAAATATCCGATTGAGGCCAGGGTCAGTGGCAAGGTTGTCAATGTGATGAACTACGGTGTGTTTGTAAGGCTGGAGGACGGCATAGAAGGTCTGGTTCATATAAGCGAGATGAGCTGGACTAAACGGCTCAATCACCCCAACGAAATGCTCAACCTTGGCGACGAAATCCAAGTGGTCGTTCTTAACGTGAATAAGGAAAAGCAGGAAATTTCTCTCGGCCTTAAGCAGACCGAAACCAACCCCTGGGCCGTCGCCTCGCAGAAGTACCCGCCCGGAACGATTGTTTCGGCCAAGGTGCACAGCTTTACCAACTTCGGCGCATTTCTGGAGATTGAAGAGGGCATCGACGGCATGGTGCACATTTCGGACCTGAGCTGGACGAGAAAGTATAACCATCCGAGCGAAGCTATGGAGAAAGACCAGCAGGTCAAGTGTGTGGTCCTCGATGTTGACGAGAACAAGCAGAGGATTTCGCTGGGCATAAAACAGTTGACGGAGGACCCATGGCTACACGCAATACCCGAAAGGTATATACCGGGGCAGATTATAAAAGGCAAGGTCACAAAACTGACAAACTTCGGGGCTTTTGTAGAGCTCGAGCCGGAACTTGAAGGCTTACTGCACATTTCGGAATTGGCTGACCATAAGATAGATAGTCCCCAGGATGTCGTTAAGCCGGGCGACCAGGTAGAAGTCAAAATTCTTAAAGTTGACACCGACAGCCGCAAAATCGGTTTGTCACTGCGAAGGGCCCAGTGGGCAGCGGAGGAGCAGACGGCGGAAAAGGGCGAAAGTGAAAAACCCGTTGCCGTGCAGACCGTTCTTTCCGACGAGCATGTGACCGACATGGCTGCGCCCCAGAGCGACCAGACCACATCCGAAGAAGTCAAAGAAGAGGACTAATCACAGGAAACGACCGAAGATACAAAGCAACAGGACGATGAAGCATAAGCCCTGTTTAGTCCATTAACACTGAATTTATTGGCCGCCGAACTGCAATATGCAGTTCGGCGGCTTTGTTTTATACCATCTGTAGTCATCCTCTCCGGGACGCTTGATTTATAAGCCCTTTATTGACAGGGAGTTACATCCGGGGGGCGTCATCAAGCCCGCCGTATTGCATGCTAAACCCAGGACCTTTTTCAACCGATAGTTCCTGTACGACCGTGTATTCCTCTATTGGCGGTCAGGCGACTTTGGATGAGTACCGACTTTATTGGCCTTTGCGGTGCGAACCGACGGGCACGCCTCTGGGCAGGAGGGCAACATAGTATTCGACGTCACTATAAAAGAGTACCTAAAGCAGATTGATGAAGCGCCGCTGCTTACGGTGGAGCAGGAAAGGGAGCTCGGCCGGAGGGTAATTGAGCAGAACGACCCGTGGGCACGCGAACAGTTTGTCCGCAGCAATCTGCGGCTTGTCGTTAACATCGCAAAGAAATTTGTCGGCAGGGGAATGAGTCTGGGCGACCTCATCGAAGAAGGCAATCTTGGATTGATAAGAGCCGTGGATTACTTTGACCCTTTACGCGGTACTCGATTCAGCACTTATGCAGCCTGGTGGATAAAACAAAGCATTAAGCTCGCCTTGTTGAATAATGTTCAGCCGATGCATGTGCCGACCTATATGGTTGCTCTGATTAACCAGTGGCGGCATACCGCGGCAGAGCTTGAGGTGAGTCTGGGGCGAAGGCCTCGCGCTGAGGAGATGGCTGGTATCATGAATCTGCCGCTGAAAAAGGCCAGAGTAATAGAGCAGGTTGTCAATATGATAAGTACGGTCAAGGACACTAACGGAGACGACAGCCTGGAGGATGACCTGCTGCTTGAAGCGGCGCTGCATGATAAAAGTGCGGCCCAGCCGGAAGACAATATGGTTGCTCGTGAAGAGCAGCACAAGGCTTTGCGATTGCTCGACACCATCGACGAAAGAGAGGCGAATGTGCTGAAAATGCATTACGGCCTGGATGGAAAAGAACCCTTGGGCCTCAAGGAAATCGGCAAAAAGCTGGGACTAACACGGGAGAGAATACGGCAGATACAACGTCAGGCGCTGACGCGGCTGTACGAATATATGAATGAATAGCTGCTTTCGGGCCCGCCGATTGAGCCTTGCATTTCGTTTTTTCCTCTTTATTATGTAAACCGGCGTTCTGACTATCGAAGTTTGTAATTTATTGCTTTGGGACAGTTGGTATGAAAGCTGGGCAGGTTGACCTTCACAAGTACATTCGCCGGATACCCGATTGGCCGAAAAAAGGGATTCTTTTCAGGGACATTACACCGCTGCTGGCGGATTCGAAGGCCTTTGCAGCCGCTATCAGGCAATTGTGCAGCGGCTTTGAAGATGCCGGGGTCGATTGTGTCGCGGCGGTTGAGGCCCGGGGATTCATATTTGGTTCGGCGGTCGCTGTAGAGTTAGGGGCTGGTTTTATACCGATAAGAAAGAAGGGCAAGCTGCCCGGCGCGACCGAGTCGGTAACTTACGATTTGGAGTACGGTCAGGACACACTTGAGGTTCATAAAGATGCCTTTGAGAGGGGCTCAAGAGTCCTGATGGTCGATGACCTTCTTGCTACGGGCGGCACAATGGCCGCCGCATGTGAGCTTATCGAAAGACTCGGCGGAGAAATTGAGGCCATAGCTTTTCTCATCGAGCTTTCCGACCTTCACGGCCGAGATAAACTGAAAGGTTATGACCTGCGTGTTTTGATGACCTTCTGAGGGTCTTCCGAAGTACAGACAAGTAAGCGTGAAAAAGAAAAAGCTCAGACAATTTTGCCTGAGCCCCTTCATATCACCCTCATTCCAAATGTTTATCTGCGTTTTCTGAATAACACCACGGCACCCAATCCAAGCAGTGCTATTGTTGCCGGTTCAGGAACCTCCGTAGGATACGCCTTTATATAGAAAGTCGGGCACAAGTAATTCCAATATGTGTTATCTGTCCATACATTTATCCACGCTTTCTCACCGACAAGGATGGGGTCGTCATAGAATTCCAGGTCCATTTGTGAGCCGTCCGGCGAAATGCTCACATCTATGTCCGTGATTTCTCTCCACCCGCCGGTGTAGGAATATGCCCACACCTCAGGCATGTGGTCCTCATCGATGATGAAATTCACGTTGTCATGATCGTAATCCCACCCCTTGAGTTTCAGATGAAAATCTCCCCAATCCTCGCCGTAGTTGCACATGTTCTTCACCCACATCTTTGCCCAGCCCTTCCACGGGTCGGCGTCGTTGTGCACCAGATTCACTTCAGATACAGAGCCTATCCAATCGATTTCTATGGGGTTATCTTCGTCGCCCCATTCTCCGTCATGGGCAAATGTGGTTGAAATTAAAAGGCAGAATAACAAACAGCCAAGAAGTGCAGCCAAAGATATGAAACTCCTCATCACGTCCTCCTCTTTCATCGTTGCCTCTATATTACACTCACTCCTTCTTGAGCCTTCGTCCACTACGAAGTTTTCTCCACCCTGAGCTTCGCCGGACTCAAACTCTCATGTACTTACATTTTGCCGATAACGCGCGTAAAAATCAAGCGTTTTTTTGTTTTTTTGCCTGTCCCTCGTGACATTTTTTTTGCCGGTGTTGTAAATGTTATGAAAATAAGTCACTTGCAATTCCCTGTTCCGAGCAGGGTTTTCCAAAAAAATTTAAGAAGTAAATTACTATGGTATCTGTTGTGGGGACGTTTCCGAACAGTTCGGCACTTTTTGATGTGGGCTTAGTGTGTCGGCCTTTATTGGTTAGTGACACATTTCCTGCGTGCAATAACGATTCTATCGTTGTCCTGTAAGTCTTTTTCTATCACGATGTCCGCGAACAGATGTGTCTGCTCAAGCAGCTCCTTTACGTTTTGTCCTTGAGCATATCCGATTTCAAGCATTAAGGCGGCGTCAGGTTTCAGGAACTGTTCGGCCTTCTCGCAGATTCTTCGATATACGTCAAGGCCGTCCGCTCCGCCCATCAGTGCCGCG
>CAYSTP010000098.1:0-7906 GCA_964434085.1 uncultured Pirellulales bacterium | reverse complement strand
CACATTATCGCCTGCCGTGCGGCAAGGGCGGTTACCGAAAAGGTGCGGCAGAAAATCAGCGTTTACAGCAATGTGCCGGTTGAGCGGGTGGTATCGGTGCCGGACTCGGCCAGTGTCTATATGATACCTGCTATGCTGCGCGAAAGAGGTCTCGATTTCGAGGTGCTGCGCCTCTTGAAGATTGAAGACCGCATCAACCTTCGCAACGAGCGCAAGGCCTGGGCGAAGTGGTGCGACTTCACCGACAAGATGGATTCGCTCAAATACAAGACGACAATCGGCATCACAGGCAAATATATTTCCGTCCGCGACAGCTACGCTTCGATTATCAACTCGCTGGAGCACGCGGGTATCGCTCTGGGCAGCGAGGTCGATATTAAATGGATTGATACAACCGACGTCACGGACAAGAATGTGTCCGACACCCTAAAGGATGTTGACGGCATAATTGTCCCCGGCGGGTTCGGCACGCGCGGTACGGAAGGCAAAATCGCCTGCATTAAATACGCTCGTGAGAACGGTCTGCCTTATTTGGGAATCTGTTACGGCTTCCAAATGGCGGTGCTCGAATTTGCGTGCAACGTCTGCGGACTGGCCGGCGCCAACAGCACCGAGATTGAGCCGAACAGCACCGAGCCGGTGATAGATATTCTGCCGGAGCAAAAGAAAATTGAAGGGCTCGGCGGTAATATGCGTCTTGGCGGCAGAGATATTGAAGTCAAGCCTGATACCCGTGCATGGCAGTTGTTCGGCAAAAGCAAAAGCGTCCGAATGCGGTTCAGGCACCGCTACGAAGTTGACCCGCGCTACATCGAGACGTTGGAATCACACGGAATTGTCTTTAGTGGAAAAGCACCCAACCAGCCGATTATGCAGATACTCGAACTGCCCGAACACCCGTATTTCATAGCCACACAGGCGCACCCGTGTCTGACGAGCAGGCCTTTGAATCCTCAGCCGATGTTCGTCGGTCTTGTCGCGGCCGCAATGCAGAGACGCTATCCGCAGGAAAAATTACTCGGCGGTATTGAAGCGGCGCAAAAAGTCGCTGCAGGTGCATGATCGCGCACGAATGTCTCAGGCCAGCTCGGCGTTGTGGGGCAGGTTTTCAAGGGGGCAACCACTGCATAGGGCCTTGGGCCTGCAAAATTCTTTGCCGAGGCGGACCAGCAGGGCATGATACTCGTTGAAGGCTTGAACGTCTTCGGTCAGGCTGGATTGAAAGAGTTCCTGAAGCTGTTCGTAATCACAGCCGCTCTCTATCAGGCCGTGCCTTGTCGTTACCCTGGCGGTGTAGGCATCAACGACAAAGACCGGCCGCTCGAATGCATACAGCAAAATCGAATCAGCGGTTTCCGGCCCGACACCTTTTATATTGAGAAGTTCCTCGCGAAAACGGACTGTTGATAATTGCTCGATGTTTTCGAGCCGGCCGTCGTATTCATCGAAAAGCCATCCGAGAAAACTTTTCAGGCGATTGGCTTTTACATTAAAATAACCCGCCGGCTTAATCAGGGCCGCAAGCTCATCGAAATTCATTTCGTAGAGCGCCTGTGCGGAAAGGGCGTCTGCGGCCTTTAGGTTTGCGATTGCTCTTTCTACGTTGGTCCAGTTCGTATTCTGGGTTAGTATCGCCCCGACGGTAATTTCGAATTGACTGTCGCCCGGCCACCAATGCTGCGGCCCGAACCGCCCAAGGAGCAGGTTATATATTTCAGTCAGTTGTTCTGTAGTGGACATATCAGCCGGGATAAATTAAACTCTTGGCGTCAGCCGGCAAAGCTATAACGGAGTAAACGAAGCATTGGTCAAGGAAGATAAGAGCAAGTTCGGTTCCGGTCAACTTCTAAATTTCGCACAGGATTCATATCTCGAGCGTACCAGCAGGCCGATTTATGCTCTTATGTTCCTTGTTCCGTTTATTGTCTTCTACGAGCTGGGCACCATCTTCATCAATACCGACGTTCTCGATAAGTCACAGGTGCGGGTCGTGGCGTTTGTCTGGCTGCAGCGGGCGCTCGAGCATATCGGCCTGGGAGGCAAATTTGCCTGGGCTGCACCGCCTTTGGTGGTTGTGGTGATTTTGATATGGCTGCAGGTGACCAGCCGCAAAGGCTGGAGCTTTGTTGTAACTGATGTTTTGCCGATGGCGTTTGAGTGTGTTTTACTTGCGGCTCCGCTTTTGGTGTTGAGTCTGTTTTTGAACAGCTCGGCCCCGGCAACAAATGCTGCGGTGTTACTGCGGGAAGATACCGGCGCCGTCGTAAGCCGGTCACTGCTCGCTGACGTGGTTACAGGAGTGGGAGCGGGTATTTATGAGGAGCTTATCTTTCGGCTGATTCTGATATGCCTTTTGATGATTGTATTTCAGGACCTGGCGCGAATCGGCCACGGCAGCGCTATAATCCTGTCGGTACTGGTCTCAGCGGCCCTGTTCAGTGCGCATCACCACCTTGTTTTTCTTGATGGGCATCTCTCGCTGGCGGCGCCTTTTACCTGGCCCGTGTTTATTTTTCGCACGGTCGCCGGGATTTATTTTGCCACCATCTTTGCAATCCGCGGTTTTGGAATCGCCGCCGGGACCCACGGCTTCTACGACATTCTGGCGACGGTGATTAACGTCATTTTCTTCAGCCGGCAGTAGCGCGCTAAAATCCTTTCATTCCTTCAATTTTTTACAAAAAAACTTTGCCGGCGTTAGTCTTTTATAAACCTGCGCTTGCAAAATAATGGTCCTATAAAGCAACCAAACCGCGTTATCAGTACTGATAAATGACTTGAAATTTTGCCTCTTTATCGTGTATAATACACTCGAAACTATGAAGTGATTTACCTCGGGGTCGTTTATGGAATCACCACAGATTAACGTTGCAATCGACGAACTGACCTTTCACCTTTTTCAGAGGCCTTTACATCCGGAGCTTTTCAACATTTACGCCAAGCGCGAGCTGAAGACCGACAAGTATGAGGCGCTCATCTGGGTGACCGGCTGCACGCATGTCGTCAGCGTATTCGCCAGCGATATCTGTCTGAGCGAAGTGGTCAGCGGTCCCGGCCAGATGCTGCCGCAGCGGGGTCTGGTCGAGCGGTTCCAGTTTCGCGGACCACGCTCACACAAGTGCACACTGAGCCGGGGTATGAGCTACATGACCGATTTTCAGATTGAGCGGATGAGCCCGAATCTCTATCGACAGAGCCATATTGATTTGGAGCGTTTCGCCCGCAATCGCGGCATGTTCGTCAATTTCCCGGAAATGAAAGTCAGCGGCCTGGAGCCTTTCTGCTATATCGACTTTGAGGCCCGCAGGGGCGAGCTGCATATTCATTCTTTCGCGGCCTATCCGGACCAGGTCTCGATGATTAAAACACAGTCCCTGTTTGAGCTGCATTGATTAGCCAACCGGAATTAATGAATATCAGGAAACCACCGGTGGTTTTTTTATACCCGTGCCTTCCTGCGGCGCGGCCGGTCATTTTGCAGTCTCGCGGACACGCTCTTGTAGAACCTCGAGTCGCTCGCGGATTTCCTGGGCCATGCGGCTGTTCGGGAATTCGCGGATGATTTGCTGGCCGACGTCGAGAGCCTTCTGCCACTGTCTGCCCGAAACGGCAAGCGAGAACTGAACTCCTATGTTGTGCAGCTTGTTTCTGAAAACATCTCTTGCCGCCTCCTGCAGCGCCAGGCCTTCATTGGGAGTCAGGTACATATCGAGCTCTCGCAGTATCTCAAGGCTGCGTTCCGTAGCCTGGCGTTTCACTGCGTCGTCCCAGAGGTTTAAGAGGACCTTCTTGCGGTCCTCTTTTTTGTCAACGAGTCTCTGGCGCATTTGCTTTGCCCGCTCGGAGTTCGGAAAAGCCTTTATAAGGTTCTCAATCTGCACCGATGCCTTTGCCCACTGGTACTCATCGAACAGGCTCTCGATATTCGCAATAAGCTGATTCTCCTTTTCGAGGTCACCGGCGCTCAGAAAACTCTCGGCTTCGGCTCGCAGTTGTTCGGCAAGCTGCCTATACCGACCCGTGGCCGCTAATTCATCAATGAGCTTGCCAGCCGCGTCCGGCTCCTGATTTTGAAGCTTATTGAAAACTGCTTCTCGAATTGCCATGATATCGGCATCGCGGAAGACAATTGCTTTTGCCGATTCACTCAGGCGCATGTTCTGCGTGATTTGTGCAAGCATTGTGCGGTTCTTTTCCTGGGCTTCGGCGATTTTATCAAGCCTGTCGGTGTTTTCGTCAAGCAGGCTTGCCAGCTTAATTGTCTTTGCGAGAATCAGGATTATCGCAAACAGCAGTAGTATACCCCCCGACAGCCAGACTATTTGTGGTACCTGGCCGGGCTTTTCAGTCTCGAAGATATTACTGAAAAAGACCAGCAGGATTATGGCAGGTAACGTCACGTAGATAACAATGAAGTACCATTTCAGATAAGGTGAACCGAAATCCTTGGAGATGGCCATATATGCTCCCTTTCAAAATGTCCAATAGGCCTGCGACGGTTTTATTATAGTGCTAATTGCGTAAGTTGTCAAAATCAGGCCCGACGCAGTTTAGCATCACGGACGATAATGCCGCCGTTTTCGACCCTGACAGGCGCTGCATGCTTATTCCATAACGTATATGTTTACCAAAAGCAACACACCCTGTGGTTCGGTTGTGTTGTTGTTATCAGGCTGTTGCCGGTTAAATGCCTTAGTTGCGTATGTTTACGTTCATCAACACACAATCCTAATCATTATATAGCGCGCATTATGACATTTCGTAATTGTCGATACGAACATTACCCGCCACGGCCTTGGAAGATTATAATCGCTTACGTCGCGCAACTTGCAGTTTTAGATGACCTTGCGCCGCGGATGGTATGATTTTTGCACTCTTTGTCGAATCGGTGTTTGGCTTCGGGGAGTTTACAGGCTGACAGGGCGCCCCAAACACGATAAGAAGCGTTTATGGCCCGATGTTGACAACGGGGTGATGAAAAAGAAGGACAGTGGGTGATGGAAGAATCTAATCTTGAGAGGAAACTTCAGGAGCTGGTAGCGGAATTTGGGGCCTTGCCTGACCCGAAGTATAACAAGCTGGCCGAGTTGGCCAGGCAGGCCCAGAACAGCCACAAGCAGCTCCAGAGGAGTGTTGACAGGCTGCAGGAGTCTCTGGACTATCTGCGGATTTGCATCAAGTATCAAATCTTCGACCTCGAAGCGACACGCCGCGAAAACAAGTATCTGCGTCAGTTGCTTGAAGAGCGTGCAAACTGATTGTACCGCTGATTAGCCGGCATTGTCGCCTTCGTTTACACGTGCGCGCTGTTTTCATTTGTTTATTTTTTGCCAGTCGTCCAGATTCTTGGCGAGGATTTGGACGTCCTGCTTTTGCATGATGTGCTCGATTATGGCAGGGGGTATTTTCAGGTTCAGCATAGCCTTGTGAACGCGCTGCCAAAGGCGTTTTTTCCGCGTGTCACTATCGGCTAAATAAAGCTCTGTTACCAGCTCGCCGAGCTTTTGCAGACAAATAGAGTCAAGGTTGGCGTAATAGTTGCTTACAACATCCCGCTGGTAGTCGCTTAATTCCTTTTTACTCATTCCAGATAAACGTCTTGACCGGGTTTTATTTCGGGTATTTCGTTCAGCCTGCTTTTCAGATCGTCGGGTTCCAGGGCGAAGCTGTGGGCTATTTCGACGTTTGCATCGGCCGAGCCGTCGGCCTTTCGCGGCACTGTGACGCCCGCACCTTCGAGCCAGTCCGCCCAGCGCTCGACCATCATTTGGCGCGCGGATTCGGCGCTGTCGGTCCCTGCTGCATTTTTGACCGGTGCAAATTCCCGGTCGCGCAGCGTTTCCAGAATCATAGAGTTCTTTGCCAGCGGCAGGGCGTCGAACACAAAGGTCTCCAGCTTGATGCCGTTGGGCTCGGCGGGTTCTACACGGTTTCCATTGTCGTCGATATACGGAATTTCTTTGACGGCTCGATGTAATGGCAGTCCGCAGAAACTCCCCAGGAGGGCGAGGCCTTCTGCATTGAGCCGCTCGACGAAATCAACGCTTATCATATGGATTGCTATACTGCCCAGTTCGAATATATACGAACCGTCGGTTTTCTTTTTACGTGCAAGTTCGTCGGGCAGGTCGCTATATTCGATGACGGTTACTTTGCCGTCGATAAGACAGAAGTTTCCGACCTTTTCCTTCGGGCCCGTCTTGAGCACGGCTTTTGAGGACATCTCGGATTCATCGAGCGCATGCAGGCCGACGAACAGCGGGTCGAATATATTGATAAGCGGATTATCGACCTGGAAGTAGCTGATGTATTCAACGCCGCGTTCTTTCATATTGTCGAGGGCGCCGCTGTTGTACAGGGCCTTGAGGCTTCCGCCGTGTCCGTCGGGTGAGCATGATATAGTCCCCTTGTCGGCGAGCAGAATTTTGCCATCGGGACTGAAGTTGGGCAAAGTACCCTGCCGGAAGATAAAAACATTTGCCGGGGCAAGGCCATAGTAATTGTTTTTTTCGAAAATTTCACAGGTTACCTGGTAGTTGAGAGGACTGGTCATGACATACCAGGGCATCTCGAGACCGTATTTTTTCGAGACGGTGTTTATCTGTTCGGCAAAGAGCCCAAACAGGGTTTTGTTCTTTATGGGGCTGATAGACAAGTCGCCTTTGGGCCCGTCAAACCCCAGCCGCGTTCCCTGGCCGCCGGCTACAACGAAGGCGGCGACCCTGCCCCGGCGGATTCTTTCTTTGCCGACTGCAATCGCCTTTGCATAGAGCCGTTCCTGCTGCTCGCTGGTGGGCGCGGCTTTGTAGTAAGGCGCGGACTTAAAACCGCCTTTTAAGGCAGATGAATCGGTTTTTAGCACCGTCTTGTTTATCCATTTTTCGATTTGAGGCAGGTCGAGCCCGGCAATTTGGGCCAGAAGGCCTTGTTGCTGCTGGGCATCCAGTTGCTCCCAGAATCTTAGAAGGTGCTGCTGCTTGTGATTTTGGAGCAGTTTTTTTGCCTTCTCGAAGCTGAGCTTGGCCATCGACGGTTCTCTAAGCCCTTGTATTACGGGGTTATACGTTTGTACTTCGGATTCGACAGTATTATGCGATAATTTTCAAGAAAGACCGAGAAAATATTGGAAATTTTGTTGACAGTTGGGTAGGTATGTGTTAAAGTAATGTTGACAGGTATGGCTGGTTCGATTGCAGTATATATCAGTTAGCCATCATAATGTTTCTTCAAGTTTCATATCTCAAGCCTGCCTGCCGATGACAAAAACACAGAGTTTTTTCGTACATCGGTGAATGTGCGATTTTCCGTGAGAAATAGCGCTGTCGGTAAATCCGGGCGACGTCTGAAATAGGCGTTTTTGGGCGAAGAATTGATTAACGATAAGAGACCCGCGAGATTCAGTCCGTCCGGTTCGGCGGTTAACAGCAGTCATTTTTAGGAAAATATCTCGGGCCCAAAAGCGGCTGCAGGAAGCGGGTTTCTTCGAAAGTGTTTAGGAGATAATCAAGATGAGACGAAAAGGTTTTACATTAGTGGAGCTTCTGGTCGTTATCGCGATCATAGCGCTGTTGATGGGTATCCTGATGCCTGCCTTGGCGCAGGTCAAGCGTCTGGCGCAGCGTATTATGTGCGGTACTAATCTGTCGTCTATCGGCAAGGCAATGCTTGTCTATGCCGGTGACAATGAAGAGGATTTCCCGCGTGCAGGCGGAACCCGCAGCCAATGGGCCGGCGGCGGCAACGAGACTGGTGCTACTGCGGGTAAGATACTAAAATGGGATGCTGTGGCGACTACCAACCAGACCGCCCAGCAACTAGCCTTCGGCAAGACCAGGGACGCCGGGGCAACTATTACGTCCTGCTTTTATTTGCTGATTAAGTATACCGACGGGACACCGAAGCAGTT
>CAYSTP010000097.1:0-7907 GCA_964434085.1 uncultured Pirellulales bacterium | reverse complement strand
GCAGGCACGCGCACGTCATCAGGAGTTTGTCCGCAAGCGGGTCGAGAAATGCCCCGAGTTTAGTAGCTTGTTTCTTGCGCCGGGCAAGATAACCGTCGATGCCGTCGCCAAAAGCCATAACAAGAAAGATTGCTGTCGCTATATACCGGAAAAAATCTCGCTGGCCTTGGGGATACTGGGTGTCATTGATATTCAGCATGAGCATCACGAACGGAACTATCAGCAGTATCCGAAACAGCGTTATCCGCGTCGCCCATGTAAATTTCATCTTCGAACCTTTGCTTTTATTTTTTATATACCTCTGCCGCCGCAGATGTTCAGCACCTGCCCCGTCACGTAATCATTCTCCAGCAGAAAAATCATCGCCGCCGCTATCTCTCTTGTTTCGGCAAATCGCCGCATCGGAATAAAGGATAACTGCCGTTTTTCCTCTTCGTCTGTCTCTGTCGGCCACGCCGCTATCCCCGGCGCCAGTGCATTTACCAGGATATCCGGCGCCAATTCCTTCGCCAGGGCCTTGGTCGCCCCAATCAGACCGGCCTTCGATGCACAGTACAGACTGTACTCGGCCCACGGTTTTGTTGCGGCAACGTCACAAATATTGATGATTTTTCCCGCCGGTGCGTCTTTATCTTCAGAGGCTTTTGAAATTCTTTGTGCAAAGGCCCTGGCCGTAAGAAGACAGGCCGTCAGATTAAGGTCAAGGACGCGACGGGCCTGGCCGACGCTTATCTCGGGCAGCGGCGTCCGCTCGAACACAGAGGCCGAGTTGATTAGTATTTGCAGAGGGGCATATCGACTTGCCTCGCCGAGAAGGGCGTCTATCTGCTCCGGCTCGGTCAGGTCCGCTTTGATTGCCACAGCCTGTCGTGACATTGCCTTGATGTCACCGACAAGCTGTTCAGCCTTTTTTTTGTTTTTATGATAGTGACATACGCAGTTACACCCGGCCCGCGCCAGCGCCATCATCAGCTCACTGCCCAGCGAGCCCGTCGAACCGGTCACAATTGCACTCTTGCCTGCAAGCTCCATAAGAGGGTATATTAGAAAAGTTCACCCGGTTTATCAATGAAATCGTCGTCGAGGATGCCTTAGGGACAATTGGTAACCTATGGTCAAACACATTGAAAAAGCCTATTTTCAGATGGCCACACTGCTCGATGCAGGCATGCCGATTGTACGCTCGCTGCAGACCGTCGCTGCCGGCCAGACAGGCCGCCTACGAAAGGCCTTTACCTTTCTGGAGGACCAAATCTCATCCGGTTCCCAGCTTAATGAAGCAATGGCCAAAAAGCGTCGCATCTTTGCCCCTTTCGATGTCACCCTGGTCGCCGCAGCCGAAGAGTCCGGCAACCTGCCCGCCACCTTCAAAATGCTCGCCGACTGGTACGAGCTGCGGGTCAAGCTCCGACGAAGGGTCATCGGTGGTTTGATGCTTCCTGTATTTGTGCTGCACCTGGCTGTATTACTCGGACCATTACCGTTTCTATTTCTTGGACGCATAAGCCTCGAACAATACCTGAGCGATTGTTTCAGGATTCTTGCATGGCTGTGGGGCGTATATTTAGTTGTTCGTCTGTTACTGAAGCTCATACCAAAACACGGCGTCGTTCGGTTACCGTTTGATGCTTTGGTTTTATTTATCCCTCTGCTGAGGAAACCGCTGTACCATCTGGCCTTGTCGCGATTCTGCCGTTCTTTTTATATGTTGTATAGTTCCGGCATACCAATCACTAACGCCGCCGAGTTAGCCGCGAATCTCACCGGTAATCTCCTTGTCTCTGACCTCGTCGCGGGCGCAGCCAAAAGCGCCCATGCAGGCCGGCCTATGTACAGCGGCTTTTCGCGTCAGTTTCTGCCCGTTGAGCTGTTCTCGTTATGGGAAACGGGCGAAGAGTCGGGCATGCTCGATAATACGACCCTGCATCTTGCCAAAATGTATGAAGACCGGGCCGAGCAGGGTTTCAATACTTTCGTGTTCTGGTTCCCCAAATTAGTGTACGTCGCCGTGATGATTTATGAAATCTGGCTTATTAGCAGGAATCTCGGCTTTGTCTTTGGCGCCGCAGCAGGAATTTGATTAACCAGCCGCTGACTATGTACCCCTGTAACCTCCAATCGAAGTACCAACGCGTATTCCGGATGGGTTACGGCAGATACGCTCGAACTGTGGTATTGGCCGTCTTCGACAAGGGCGAAATCTGCGATGCATTGGGGCTTGGACGACATCAGGTTGAAGTGGCAGGCCGATTACAATCCGGCCGATGCTTCTACGGATCTAACGTAATCAGAATCACAAGGCCCTACTCTCACAAATGGCCGTTCCGCCGCCATTAAAAATCTCGACGGTTTAATACGCTCTGCTGACCGCGGCGGCCGGGGTGGCAATTTGTGACGTCGTGGGCAACGATGCGACTCTTCTCATCTTTTATAGACATTTACGAACCAGACCCAGAACATTATATAAATTGCCAAAAACGCAAAGCCCAAAACGTAATAGAAAGATTGTGTTGTTAAAAGGAATCCAAAAAGAGCAACGATTGATGTCATTATCATACCGGCCCTGGAGCCTAATGTGCTGATGATTATCGCTATGGCGCCCACATTAAGCAAAGAAGCTGATACGCAGGAAGTCGCCGATACAGCTTCGCTCTTGGCCGTAATCGCACCGAACAAGCCTAATGCCAGCAGCACATGCTCCTTGCCGAATCCGCGACGAACAAGATCCTTCTTCAGCATGGACTTGGCACGGTAAAACAGGACACGTGCGGCCATCTCCTTACAATTCATCACCTCGGCGATTTGTGAATAAGACATGTCCTCGTAACAGCGAAGAGCCAGCACAGTCCTGTGGTTAACACTGAGTTTGTTTATTACACGTATAACAATTTCCGCCAGCTCTTTGCGGATAACATAGTTATAACCGGTCAGACTCGAATCCTCACAATGGCTCCAGCCTTCTTTCAAAGTACTCATCATAATGGTTTTTTCCCTGCTGCGGTCTCGAAAATAATGCTGGGTCTTCCCGTGTGCCGTCCTGAAAAGCCAGCACCAGAAACTTTCCGGCTCTTTCAAGTCGTTCAGTGACTTCACGAGATGTAAAAGTGTCTCCTGTAAGATGTCCTCTGCCACATCATCATTTAGTGTGAGCCGGTGAATGTACGGCAACAGCCTCTCCGCCGCCAGCTCCGAAAGCCCGGCGACAGCCTCCTTCTCGCCGCGTTGAGCACGACGAACAAGTTCAAATAATTCTTTGTCTTTCAATATTACTCCACTTTTCTCTATGCCGCCTAATAATAGTCCGTCCTGCCGAAAATTCGTTACCCGCTTTTCTCACTTTTTTCTTGTTTTTTCTCTTAACTAATTCCATATCCATCTGCCAAAAAACGTCGAAAAATGAAATCTAAACACCTGTTTCTGCGTGCTAATAACGATTTTTCAATAAATTCCCCGCAAATACATTTTTTCAGGTAACGAAATTTAGCCCTCTTGGACTGTAAATATAGAGTACCAAAATGAGTCAAAAATAACAGGTTAAAAAATCCAGGGAACGTAATGAAATCATCTTCTCCTCCAAATCCAGCGAAGCGGAAACATCCGAAGCCAACTTCTCTCAAGGCAGGTGCAGGTTCGGGAG
The DNA here is from genome assembly GCA_964434085.1 of uncultured Pirellulales bacterium. Lineage (GTDB taxonomy): Bacteria > Planctomycetota > Phycisphaerae > Sedimentisphaerales > Anaerobacaceae > JBBABK01. Next base: position 4,270 of record CAYSTP010000097.1, on the reverse strand, counting down.
GGCCTGCCCTGCATTTTTCTTTCATTCATAGATAAATAAAAGGCCAAAAAATGAAAAAGCTGCTTATCACAACAATTAGCGTTTCTATTCTGATATCTCTCGTTCAGCCTGCATTTGCCGCTTCTATTGTTAGCAGGGGTCAAATGTATTTTGACAGCAGGCAGTTCGGCGGCAACGATTTTACAGCTATAGCCACAGGCTGGAACCATTCTCTGGCACTAAAATCAGATGGTTCTATCGTTGGCTGGGGGCTGAATTACCGTGGTGCGGCCATGCCGCCTGACGGCAACGATTTTGTAGCAATAGTCGCAAGCGGGGGCCACTCTATGGCACTAAAGTCCGACGGTTCTATCGTCGGCTGGGGCAACAATGATTTTGGTCAAGCGACACCACCTGGCGGTAACGACTTTATAGCAATATCCGCCGGAGATAGGTATTCTCTGGCCTTGAGAGCTGATGGTTCTATCGTTGGCTGGGGTTACAACTATTATGGTCAGTCCACACCTCCTGATGGAAACGATTTTATTGCCGTCGCCGCGGGATATAATCATTCTCTTGCCCTGAAATATGACGGAAGTATCGTTTGTTGGGGTTCCGACCGATTTGGCCAAGCCACACCGCCCGCAGGAAACGATTTTGTGGCCATTTCCGCAGGCTTTTATCACTCCCTAGCCTTAAAATCCGACGGCTCTATTGTCGGCTGGGGGAGCAATGTAGATTGGGATGGAAACTATTGTGGTCAGGCAAATCCACCAAAATACAATGATTTCGTAGCTATTGCAGCAGGTGTGTTCCACTCTGTTGCTTTGAGATCAAATGGTTCCATAGTCTGTTGGGGTATGAATGATTACGGTCAGGCCACGCCTCCGAAAGGCAAAGGCTTTGTGGCTATCGCAGCAGGATGGAGTCACTCTCTTTCTTTGAAATCTGATGGCAGTATCATCGGCTGGGGTGATAATAGGAATAGCCAAGCAGTACCGCCCGCTGGCAATGACTTCGTAGCTCTAAACACAAGGTCTGCGAACTTTCTGGCTCTAAGGTCAAATGGCTTTGTTGTCCAATGGGATTATACTTATCCGGGATACATTCCGCCGGAGGGCAATGACTTTATTGCTATCTCAGCAGGAGAGAGTCACTCTCTTGCTTTGAAGTCTGATGGATCAATCGTAGGTTGGGGTAGTGACTATTATGGTCAAGTCACACCGCCTGAAGGCAACGATTTCGTCGCAATAGCCGCAGGCGGGTGGCACTCTCTGGCTCGAAAGTCCGACGGTTCAATCGTCGGCTGGGGCTGCAATATAGATGGTCAGGTCAATACTCCCGCAGGAAACGATTTTGTGGCTATCGCAGCGGGACGTGATCATAGTCTTGCCCTGAAGTCCGATGGTTCTATAGTGGGCTGGGGTTATAATAGGTCTGGTCAAGCATCACCGCCTGATAGTAATGGATTTATCGCTATAGCTGCAGATGGGTCATACTCCCTTTCCTTGAAATACGATGGTACAATCGTCGGCTGGGGCAGTGACTATTATGGTCAAGGCACGCCGCCGGAGGGCAACGACTTTGTGGCTATTGCTGCTGGTGAGGATCACTGTCTGGCTCTAAAGTCCGACGGTTCCATCGTTGGCTGGGGTCGCAATGATTACGACCAGGTCACACCGCCGGAAGGTAACAATTTTGTGACAATAGCCGCGTGTGGAAATCGCAGCCTTGCTCTTGTTAACACTCCTCCCGTCGCCGTCACAGGACCAAACCAGGTCGCTTACGCTTTTCTCGACGGCTTGGCCGATGTCACTCTCGACGGCTCGGCTTCTTACGACGACGATAACGACCTCCTCGATTATTACTGGTCCTGGACTATCGACTCTAACCTTTGTGAAGCAAACGGCGTATCACCTGTCGTTGAGCTGCCCGTCGGTAAACATCAAATCGAACTTGTCGTTGACGACGGCTGGACTCTTTCTGAGCCGAATTATTGCACTATTGAAGTTATAGAGCCTGTCAAAACATGGCTGTGGCTCTGGCCCGCTGCTTTAAATTGTAACCTAAGACCGAAGTGGGTAACGACTATGATGTACCTGCCTAAGGATATCGAACTCAATGACGTCAACAGTCAGCCGCTGACTATGTACCCCTGTAACCTCCAGTCGAAGTACCATCGCGTATTCCGGATGGGTTACGGCAGATACGCTCGAACTGTGGTATTGGCCGTCTTTGACAAGAACGAAATCTGCGATGCGTTGGGTATTGGACGACATCAGGTTGAAGTGGCAGGCCGATTACAATCCGGCCGATACTTCTACGGAACTAACATAATCAGAATCACAAAGCCCTATTCTCACAAATGGCCGTTCCGCCGCCATTAAATCACATACCCTATACCAATCTTGACTGCGGTACGCAGCCCTTTGGGCCGATTTAATAGCGATTTGTCTCACTCTTGCCGCGACTGACAGGCGAAGACATAAATCCGTGAAGGCTCGAGGTCTGTAACAAAACCGGCCTCTATCCTGATTTTTCTTCTTTTGTTTTTTTGACCTGTTGCCACAACGTCTCGCACAGCTCTTTTATCCCGCTGCCCGTAACCGCCGAGATGTGCGCCACGGTTTTTCCCAGTCGCTTCTCTAACTGCTGCACTTTTGCCGCATCGGGGTCGAGGTCGATTTTATTGGCGACGATAATCTCCGGTTTTTTGGCCAGGGCGATGCTGTACTGGGCCAGCTCGTTTCGTAATGTATGGTAGTTCTCTGCCGGGTCCGACCCGTCAGCGGGCATTACATCAAGTATATGTGCAAGGACGGTGGTCCTTTCTATATGCCGCAGAAACTCATACCCCAGGCCGGTCCCGTCGTGGGCCCCTTCAATCAGGCCTGGTATATCAGCCATCACGAAACGCCTGTAATCACTAAGCTCAACTATTCCGAGCACCGGCTCAAGCGTGGTAAATGGGTAGTCTGCAATCTTCGGCCTGGCCGCTGAGCATCGCGAAATCAGTGTGCTCTTTCCGGCATTCGGCATTCCCACCAGTCCCACGTCGGCAATAAGTTTCAGCTCTAATCGGATATTTCGCTCCTGCCCCTTTTTGCCGGGCGTTGCAATTCGAGGGGTCTGGTTGGTGCTTGTTGCAAATGCCTTGTTGCCTTTACCTCCTTTTCCGCCGCGGCATACACACACCTTCAGACCAGTCTGGTTCATATCCCTTAGCAGCAAATCCAAGTCGGTGTCATAAATCAGTGTCCCCGGCGGGACCCTGATAATCAGGTCTTCGCCGTCGGCTCCGTGCTTGTTTGCGCCTTCGCCGGGTTTTCCGTTCCGGGCAATCCAGTGATGCTTGCCGGCAAAGTCCAGCAGGGTGTCGAGGTCTTTGACGGCTTCGAAATATACATCACCGCCGTCGCCCCCGTCACCGCCGTCTGGTCCGCCTTTGGGTATGAACTTTTCCCGACGGAAGCTCAGGCAGCCGTTGCCGCCGTCACCCGCTTTAACGTAGATTTTTGCCTCATCTATAAACATTGACTTTCTGCTCTGACAATTCTACAGACCTGGCCGTAACAAAAAATTCATTTTAGCCTGATAGCAGGGACTTTCCCAACTCAAAACCATAATTATCCCGGACCGAGGCGGTGGACGCCGGATGGACTTGAATATGAGCTACGTCAGTGACAGGCGGGTATGAGATACTACCCTTTTCTCCAGATACCGACCCAGGAATTGCGGACGTTTAATATGCTGCCCCAGATTATACCTTCGCTCAATAATCTCTCTATTCCCTGCATGGCCTGGTCTATCCAGTGGAAGTGCTTTCTGTATATTGGGCTGCAATCATGCCATAAGATAAAGCCGCCGGGGATTACCCTGTCAATGACAAGTAGTGTGTCAGAATAGACGAACTGCCTGTCATGACATCCGTCAACATATACCAGAGACAGCTTGTCAATGTGTTCCGGCACTATCCATGTTTTTGTGTTCGCATAAATCTGGGTGAGGTTGGTCAGGCCTTTTTCGCGGTAATATGAGCCTATTTCTTCTACACTCGGGCATCCGGTTGTCAGGGTGCCGCCCCGGGTGAACTCATCAGGGTGTATGTTTACCGTATAGACCATTGACTGCGGCGAATTTGCCGCCATCCTCGCTGCGCTCCGCCCGAAATGAGTGCCGATGTCGAGCATTTTTCCCGGTTGTACGTTCGCAGCCACAAGTGAGAGCACCTCGGCATCTCTGCGTCTTCTTGAGTTCAGGTCCTCGATAAATCTTACCTGGTCCAGGTCGT
>CAYSTP010000096.1:5108-8098 GCA_964434085.1 uncultured Pirellulales bacterium | reverse complement strand
TTTAGAAACAGCTCCGGCGCGATGCGAAGATACAGGTCCATATCCAGACTGTTGTGATGAGTGACAAAAGGTTTGGCCGCCGCGCCGCCGGCAATTGACTGCATCATCGGAGTTTCAACTTCAAGAAAACCTTTGTCACTCAGGAATTGCCGAATCGATGAGACGATTGCGCTTCGCTTTTTGAACCGCTCCATTACTTCGGGATTGGCCCACAAATCCACGTACCGCTGGCGATACCGCAAATCGACATCGGCTAATCCGTGAAACTTTTCCGGCGGCTGAAGGAGCGACTTACTCAGGACCGTCACCTGCTGTGCCCATATCGTAAGCTCACCCGTTTTGGTCCTGCCCAGTTGCCCTTCGGCGCCGATAATGTCTCCCAATTCGAGCAGCTTGCAAAGCTGCCACTCTTCTGCGAGCAGCTTATTACTCAGGCCAATCTGGATTGTCCCCGTCCAGTCCCGAAGTGTTATAAAAATCAGCTTGCCGATGTCCCGAAGCAGCACAATCCGGCCGGCGCAGAGGGCCCTTTGCGACCTGTCCGCCGTAGCATCAGCGAAGGCGGAATCGTCCCCGTCCCTGTATCGCGCCCTGATATCAGCAGCCGACTCGGCGCCGTCGTACCTGCTTCCATACGGGTCGATACCCAACTGCCTCATCTGCTCTAACTTGCGCTGTCTCTGCTCCTGGAGCCTGCTGATTTTCTGCTCGCCGCCCAAACCGACAATCCCTTTCTTAGCGTCGAAAAATCTTCTTTACGCGTCAGTTCAACGGATTCCCATTTTGCAGTGTTTCGCAAAATGGGACCCCTGCCGCCAGCGCGCGTCCCTGCTCTAAGAGTTTAGTGCGGATTACAAGAAGTGCAACAGTTAATTGCGGGTCGGAGTCCATGGTCTCCTGCAGCGAATGTTTGTTCAGGGGAGCCGTATCAAGGTCATGGTCCGCCTTGACCAATACGTCATTATCCCTCTGCACGTCGGTCAATTTGCTCATCTCCTCACCTGTCAGCTCCACCGCTACATCCGGCGTTATACCCCAGTCATCCCTGCCGAGCTTCTCCATATCTTCGCGGCTTTCCACTCGCTGGCCCGAAGGCAGATGATAATACGCTATCGTATACTTCAACTGTGCCCCGCCGCCGGGCCTGAACGATACCTGCTGAACGCTGCCTTTGCCGTGCGTCCGCTCGCCTACGATTACCGCCCGACCATATTTTTCATCCTGCAGCGCCCCTGCCACAATCTCAGAAGCGCTGGCGCTGTATCGATTCACCAGAACCACCAGCGGATAATCAGGATGCGTCCTGCCGCCTGTGGCGCTTCGATAATCGGGAATACCCCATCGCGGCTGGGTACGGACGATAAGACCTCTGCGGATAAACTTATCCGCAACGTCCACCGCGCTGTCTAACAACCCGCCCGGATTGAACCGCAAGTCCAGTATCAGGGCTCGCAGGTCCTGCTTCTCTAATTGCCTCAGAACCTGCTCGAATTCATCAGCGGTATTATCTGAAAAACTCGTAAGCCGCACGTAGCCGATTTTACGCTGCTCATCCAGCATATACCGCCACTGCCCGCTTGTGGTCTGCTGCCAGCCGCGGATTGTCTGGACCACAATCTTCGCCCGGACAATTGAAAGCTCCCGGCTCTGGTCACCGCCCGGCGTTCGAACAGTAAGCTTGACCGTCGTGCCCGGAGGCCCCGTTATATGCTTGACCGCACAATCGAGAGACATATCCTTGGTCGGGACGCCGTCAACTGCCTCGATTATGTCACCTGCATCCAGGCCGCTATTGTACGCCGGCGTATCCGGCAGCAAGCTCGCGGCAGTAAGCAGACCCTTCTCCTTGCTTATCAGGATGCCGATACCCGAAAACTCGCCCATCAGGCTCTTCTTAAAATCCGCAACCTGCTGAGGCCAGACAATTACCGTATGAGGGTCCAGGACCGACAACGCCGCCTCGGCAAAATGGGCCACCAACACCGATTTAGGCAGCGAAACCGTCATCGAATTCAAAATCAATACCTGCTCGAAAACGTCGATAAAACGTTCTCTGCTGATGCCTTCCTGGGCCTGGTCAATATCTGATTGCATCGCAGCGAGTGATTCCGACCACGCCTTTATACTGTTACTGTCCGGGCGATATACCGTCTCGGCAAAGGTGCCCTCGACATCTTCGCCGTTATGGCTCTCCTGAATCTGGCCATAAGAGTCTCTCACCACCTCCGCCAGCAGCCTGCACCGCTTAAACGCCTTGCGAGCCATCTTGCTGTAATCGATGAACATCGGATTAACGTACGTAGTGTCAATCACCTCTATCGCACGTTTGAACATCGACGGCTCGACCTTCTGAAACCTCTGCTTACTGGTCTCACAGGGACTATCCTGGAATGTCCCCAGTATGTTCGCCTTTTCAACCAGCTCTTCTCCATGTTCTTTGTACTGCTCGTTATTCTTATCGAGCGCGTTGAGCCAGTACCAGCAGCCCGTATAAGAATCGAACCATTTGCCCTGCGCCTCATACTCCATCGCCTCGGCTCTGGCCTTTTCAATAGCCTGTTTTACTATCGCAGCCTCGAGAATCTGCTGATTCTGCTGGGGGTTTGCAAGCTCCACCAGCGCCGCCGCTACCGAAAAGACCGCCGACGGCTCGTTGACATCGTTTGCATCATTACCGTCGGCCCACCGCAGAGCCTGTAATTTCGCCCATTTCTTCTCATAACTGTCTTTTTTTGCTTCGGCGCGGCGTTCGTCCAGGACCTTGTACTCACGGGTAACCGCCGCAATCTCCGCAAACTCCTGTTTTTCATCACAGCCTCGCTTCGCTATCAGCTCCGCCGCATCTGCAAATTCGCCCTGATAAACTAACTGACACACCTGCCCGAAAGCGTCCGGCGAGCCGGCCTGGGCAGCCTCTGTCTGCGCGCTGCACGTTGATACTGCAATGCTTATCCACGCAAGCAGTGCCAGCCGTAAAAACAGCCCCGCAC
>CAYSTP010000096.1:0-5008 GCA_964434085.1 uncultured Pirellulales bacterium | reverse complement strand
TTACACCCCCGGCCTGAATACGCCGCGAACCACCTCCTCGGACAAATCCATAGCCGTCAAGCATACACCACCTCAAAAAAACGATGCCAATCTTTACCAAATCGGCCTTTTCGTGCGCTGAGTTAAACTGCGCCTGCCCGCGTCGGCTCGACTGTCCTCGGGACCCCTGACGGGGAGCTCGCCGAAGTCCGGTAAAACACGCACAGGCGCAGAATGATTCATCCGAAAATGAGCCCGATTACATGCACTCGGCCGCTTTACCGGCACAACCGAGAACTTTCAGCTTATGTTTTACCATATCCTTGATGGCGTCCCTGCCCGGGCCAAGATATTTGCGTGGGTCGAATTCAGCGGGCTTTTCAGCAAATACCTGCCTAATCTTGGCCGTCACCGCCAGCCGCAGGTCCGTGTCGATATTAACCTTGCAGATAGCCATCTTCGACGCCTTGCTTATCGCCTCTTCCGGAACGCCCATCGCGTTGGGCATATTCCCGCCGTATTTGTTAATCAGGTCCACAAATTCCTTCAGAACGCTGCTCGAACCGTGCATAACGAGCGGAAATCCCGGCAGCTTGTCGGCACACTTTTGTATTACGTCAAAGGCCAATTTCGGTTCACTCTTGAACTTATACGCCCCGTGGCTGGTGCCGCAGGCTATGGCCAGCGAATCAACCGAGGTCTTGCCGACAAAATCCACCACCTGGTCCGGGTCCGTCAGATGCGCCGAAATATCGTCAACACCGACCACGTCCTCCTCGATACCGCCTAACTGACCGAGCTCGGCCTCGACCACCACGCCATGGTCGTGTGCGTATTCAACCACCTGCCTGGTAATCCGAACGTTCTCTTCGTACGGATGATGTGATGCATCAATCATCACCGACGTAAAGCCGTCGTCAACGCACTGCTTGCACGTCTCGAACGTATCGCCGTGGTCCAGGTGCATCGCAATTGGAATATCGGGGTTCTCCGCGACGGCCACGTCGATTATCGCCCGAAGATAACTCATGCTCGCGTATTCGCGGGCGCCTCGCGAAATCTGCAAAATAAGCGGTGCATTCTCCTCGGCAACCGCCTCGATAATCCCCTGCGTAATCTCCATATTGTTCACGTTGAACGCACCGACCGCATAGCCGTTCCTGTAAGCCATCTCGAACATCTTTTTTGTGTCAACCAACGCCATCAAAAACTCCTTAAAAACTATAAGACCTAAACGAAAGTAACAATTCACCATTCACTAACGGCTATTCACTGCTCAATAGCTCGGCTGCTTGGCCATTTCGCTGTACCGCTTGTGTCCCAGTGCAAGCTCCGGAATCCCCTGCGGCCAGATGCTGACCACAAACGACTGCGTATCAAGCGAGTTGTCCGCACTGTACGTCACGCCCCAGTATAGACGGTGGTACCTTCTGATAAGCGTAACCTCGCTGCGGATATTCGAGCCGTAATCGAAATCGACCTGCTGCGCAAAAACCAGGGTATAGCGCGGGTCAAGCTCGTACGTCGCGGCAAAAGTAAAGGCCTGAGAACCTTTCTCGCCGAGCACCTGCACCCGCCGCAGGTACCTGCTGCCGATATAGTAGCTCAGATTCGGCCAGACCAGCCGCGAGAACCCGACGTTCATCTGATTGACCACTCCGCTGCGAACGTCGTAATACATATCGCTCAGCACCGCCGTCGTGTCACTTACCCGCCAGATATAATCGGCGCTGAAGTAATCCCGCCTTGGACCAAACATCTCCACCGTGCCAAAAGGTGTCGGAATCGGCGCCGTAGGCCGTGCCAAATCGCCGTTGAATATCTGCGGTGCCGAATATACACGCATCGGAACAAAAGGCTTGGCCCACGTCAATCGGTCCGGTCCCGGACCTGCATCAGAAGGGCCTTCGTTGTTGTTTAACCATACCGTATCCAAATCAAGTCGCATCCAGTCAACGGTTCGTTTCTGTCCGTCCGGACCGCGCTTCGTCTGCCATCGCTGCGATACGCCGACGTTGAGCAAGTCCCGCTGACGTATATTCACGTCGCTTTCTTCGAAGACCGCCGCCAGCAAATGCGGCTCGATAATATGCCGCAGACCGTCCAGGTCCCACAGCCGTGATTCGACGGACGGATATGTCTTCCACAACTGGGTGCCTGCGCGCATACCGGCTTCGGCTATCCACTGGCAATTTCCGCCGTGCGGCGCCTCGCGCGGAGTGCCCATTAAGGCCAGCATTGTCGGGGTATAATCGACACGCGCACGCTGAAATCCGCTGCGGTCGTCGTAAGCAAGCGTGCCTGCGACGTAAGGTACGACCTTGAACGGTTTTAGCCACAGCGGCATATCCAGCTCCGTCCGGTGCGACAGAAACGTGAAATCTTCTTCGCTTATAAGATTCAGATGCTCATTACCGATTCTCTGGCGCATATGGCTTGCCTGAGAATCGCTGTAAAGCGTAAACTTATCATCGAACAGCGATTGTCCGGTCAGGTGAAACTCCGCACTCGGCAGCTCCTCCAGCCTGTCCTCGAAATCATTTATCCTGCCCTTTCCCAGCAGCGACACCCCCCAGTTGTCCCTGGATTTCTTCAGATGAACGTACGTCTCACGGTCGCTGAGATAGAATTCGTTTCTCCAGTACTGCTCGACAAAGAACTCGTCACTCGAATAATCCACGCCCGTCGTAAGCTGCCAGTCGTCGGCCAGGAACTGGCGATGCTCCCAGCTAAATCGCCCGCGGAGCTTGCGAGGCGGCTCCAGGTCCTTGCGAAAACGCGAGCTGCCCAGCCGGTCCTCTCCGTGGTCGTGAATCAAATAGCCGAACATCCGCCCGAAATTGTCTTTGCGAACGTACTCTATCTCCGCACCGGCTCCGATTCCCCGCTTGCCGAAATAATCGAGCAGAAAGCGGCTTTCAGTGCCCGGCGCCTCTTTCATACCCAGCAGACGCGCCAGAAACCATCGAGTCTCAAGCGACGGCCCCCACGTGCTGTCATAACCGGCGTGAACACTTTGCAGCGGAACGTCCGGCCTTTGAAAATTGCTGCGCATCGAAGGCAGGCCAAACAGTGTAAAGTCCTTGTACTTGACCCTGACGTCCTTCAGTTGGGCGTCGTAACTGGCGTCACTCATCCGACCAAGCTGCTCGTCAACCGTCGTCGTATCCGTAATCACCACGCTCGAAGCCGACACCGAAATCTGAGGGACATAAAACTCGCTTGTCGTAAGCACCACGTTATTCGCCGAGAACTTGTTTTCCGACAACTGCCGAATCTGCGCCGCCCGCACATAAATCGGAATGCCGCGGTCGTTGTCGTAGTTCCTCATTACCGCGTTTATCGCAATCGCCTTTTTGCGCTCGAAGTCGTAGAATATCTCGTCGGCCCGAATCGTCCGCTGCCCTTCAGCCATAACAACATCACCGCAAAGGTATATCGCCCGGATGCTCGCACGCGAAAGCAAATCCTCCAAATCGGCGCCTTCCTTTTCCTGCTCACCGGCGCCGCTGTAGAACACCACTGCATTATCAGCCTGGAGCTCCAGCAGCCGGCCAAGCTCATCCTGCTTCTGCGAAACGTAGAACCGCTGACGAATCGTCGCAACGTACGTACCGTCCGGCGCCGGCACCGAATCAATCTTCAAAGGCTCAGGACCCGCCGGTGCGAATACCACCGGATACGAAAACTTGGGCTCCGGCTGCACGGGTTCAACCGCCTCTTCAGGACCGAAAACCCGCTCGAATAATCCCGGCTGCTCTTCCTTTGCCGCCTCAACCTCCGCCGGCTTGCCTTCTTCGGTTACTATCTCCTGCTGCGGTGCGGCGCGGGCCGGCAGCTCCGGCACCAGAGCTTCTTCCTGAACTATGAACCTCGGCCCTGTTTCAACCGACTCGGCATAACTGGCCGCCGTTCGATACAGCTCCAGCCGATGTGGGTCCTCAACCGTTCTCTTGTCCGCCGTAACAAAAACCTCACCCGTAACCAGAAAGCGAGTCAGAAGTGCTTCGCCCCCCTCCAGCATAGTCTGCGTAACGTCCGTCGTCTTCGACAAACGATTCTTTGCCACCGTAACATCCTGTTCGAGATACACAGTAGCCTGGTAATTAGTCTCCTGCATACCCCTGACCTGCGCTTTTACCGGCATCAGCCAGACCACCGCCTTGCCGGACTCGAAACGGTTGGCCCCTATACTCATCGAAAAACCACTCTCAAAGACCAGGGCATGTTCACCTGTGCTAAGCTGATAGTTAATTACCTCGGTCCCGATTAAGTGCAGGTCCTGGCCTGCAAATCCCAACTTGTCGGGATAATCGCTTGCCGCCTCCGCCCAAACTGCATATCCAATTGCCAATGTAAGCGCTAATGCAAGTATTCCCTTCTTCTGCATTTTGTACTCCCTTCTGCGCATAGATACTGCGTCGCAATATTTGGGGCAATTATAGCTGTCAGGCCCCTCGATGCCAGTAAAAACCCCGCTAATAATACTATTATCTGCGGATTTGCTCAAAATCCTGCCCGCCCGGCCGCCGGACAGGTCCTATAAAACCGCCTATCCCTTGAGATATTGTGCACCGCCAACCAATAAACTATAATCGCCCGCAACTGGATTATTGCCCCCACGCTTGACCTCTGAGGGGTCGCGGGGGCGGCGCACAAAAACCGCTGTCCAGAGTAAGGATTATGCGTATGCCCGATACCGACCCAAAACTCGAAGCACTCGAAAATGGCGAATGGCTGCAGTCTCTCGCCGACGTCCACAGAACAGGCGGTCCGGAACGGGTAAAAAGCCTCCTCGAAAAACTACTGCTCGCAGCCAATAAGTACGGTATTGTAATTCGTCCGCCTTCAAGTACACCCTACCTCAACACCATAAGCGCCGAAGACACGCCCCCCTACCCGGGCCGACGCGAACTCGAGCATCGAATCAAGAGCTGGATTCGCTGGAACGCAATGACGATGGTCGTCCGCGCAAATCGCGAGCTTTCCGGCATCGGCGGACACATCTCGACCTATGCCTCCGCCGCCA
>CAYSTP010000095.1:0-8113 GCA_964434085.1 uncultured Pirellulales bacterium | reverse complement strand
CGCAAAAAGCCGTAACCGTCCGGCAGTACTTCGAGCACACCTTCGCCGTACATCAGTCCGTTCTGGCGTATCCGCTCCTTGAGGACCTTGAAAATCAGGTCCTGCTTCTTCAGGGCGCTGTACTCGGTGATGCCTTCTTTCCGCGCAACTTCATGAAGCTCCGACACACTTAGCTTCTGCAGCTCGCTCAGGTATAGCTGCCCCTTCTTGATACGCTCGTATTTTGCGTGTGTCGATTCTTCTTCTGCCCTTTTGGCTTCTGCTGCCGAGAGCTTGTCGGTGCTCTCCGGCGCCGAACCTTCATCGGCTGTCGCCGTTACAGCTTCCGTCTCTTCAGGCAACCGATCTGTCTGGTCGTTCCTGTTCCGGCTGGTCCTGCCTCTCCTGCCGCCCATGTTTTTTCTGCCTCTTGCGGCTGACTTGGCCATAATTACTCCTTTTCAAGACTGTAAGCTTGTTAAACGTCTTTGTAGGTTCCCATTTTGCGAAACATCGCAAAATTGGGTCCCTGTCCGTATCCTGCGGTGATACACTTGAAGAATGGGATTCTGAATAACTGGAAAACCCGCTGAGAATCAAAAAATGGGTATCGCCCACACCAAATTTCAAACACATAAACCAGGTTAACCGTTCCTGACGATTTCTGGGAAAATCTCGGCAACTTGCCTGGTTAACGCCGATAAGTCAGAATTGTTTTCAACGGTATTTTCGGCAATGGCGGCCTTTGTGTCCAGAGAAATTTGAAAATTTTCTCGTTTTTTCAGCTCATCAGGGTCTAAAAGCCCGATTTTTTTGGCTCTTTCAAGCCTTTTTTTATAGTCACATTTGATAAAAATTAATGCATCGCATCGCTTATCCCAGCCCACTTCCACCAATAGCGGAATATCCAGGACGATTGCTTTGGCCTGGCCGACCCCTTGAATTTCTTCGATTTTCTGCTCAACTTTGGCCATGACCGCTGGATGAACTATCCTGTTTAGTTTCTCTATTTTCCCGGCGTCCGAGAACGCCATCCTTGCCAGTTTACAGTGGTCCACGGTCCCGTCAATCGTCAGGACACCGCCGCCGAAAAACTCTACGATTTGTTCTCGTATGCTGGGCTCATTCAGCAGCCGATGAGCAATCTTGTCGGCGTCGATTACCGCACAGCCGAGCTTGCCAAGCTCCGCCGCAACCGTACTTTTACCCGACCCTATCCCGCCCAGAATACCGATGATTGGTTTTCTTTTAGCAGTCTCCACAAGGCGAGTTTAGTTATTCCCTGCGACCTCGTCAAGCAAATGCAACCCCCACATATATAAGTTCTTAACCTCACTCGAGGTCGAACATGCTGTTGTCCATCGGCTCGAACCAGCCTAAGTTCATTGTCGAAGGCTGCAATCCGTCCTCGTTGAAACCTTCATAGCTGCCCATCTTCTCGAGACTGATATGTGCATCCGACCATGCGACCGTTGCCTTGCGGCGGTGCCTGAAATGTATCGAAGGGGCAGGGTCCCATGTCATCTCCTCTTTGCCTGCGACTACAAAATAGCGTGGTTCTGCGAAGGAATACTCAATAAGGTAGCCGCCTGCTTTGCCCATCGCCGTATCGGCGAACATCAAAGTCCGGCTCGGATGAGCAATTTGCTCCTGTTTGGCTGTGACTTTACAACTGGCGTCCTCATAGCTTTCTATCCAGATTCGAGAGCCGATGTATGTTATGTTGTACCCGTATCCGCCGCTGCCCGCATCGTATTCGTCGTCGTCCGGTTCCAGCGTTTGGTATCGTACCTTTTCAGGGCAGTTTAGCATACCTCCTGCCAGGTAATTCGCCAGCGGTCCCTTCTTATTGTCGAAAGGTTCATCTGTCTGCGACCTGACACCGTACCAGCGGCATAAGTTACTTGAGAAGATATCCAGAGCTGCGGGCGCGAAGCTGCCTCGGTTATTTCCCGCGTATGAGTTGTTTGCCAGGACAAGCTGGCGTATATTGCTGCTGCAGACGACTGCTCTGCTCTTGGCCCGCGATACGCTCAATACCGGCACCGTTATCGAAAGCAGCAGGGCGATGATTGATATGACCAGCAGCACTTCAATCAAAGTAAAAGCGCAGCGGCAGCGAAATAATTTGCCCAAATCGGTCATCTTCTCGTCAGCGGCCATAGACTGCGGGTTAGTTTACTGTAACAAGCCGCCCCTTGCCAGTTCAAACAGCCATCTTATGCCCAGGTCCTCGCGGTGCTCAATGCGTCGTGGAACCTTTACCGTTGACGGCGCAGAAAAATCGCCATATACGGCCTCAACATCTTCAACGTACTCAAAGGCAAGATATCCTTTTGTCGTCTGGCCGGCCGAATCGGTACTGCGCAGGTCGATTTGCTCTATCAGGTCTTTTTCCATGTTCACGCGGTAACCGGCCGTGACCATGCCGTGCTCATCCTGAAAAAACAGCGTCACCAGGACTTCCTCTCCACTATTATCAAGCTTTTTGGTTTCGAACCTGATTTTTCTCCTGGCGGCTTCTCTGCGAATTAAATCTATCGCATGCATGCCCATCCACGGCCGGGACAGTCCCTTAAGGAACGTCCCCGGCCTGTACGTTGCTGTAATCTGCCCGTTTATATTACTTGCCCGGCACTGTTGGTCTGTGTCGGTGATTATATATATGTCATCAATTTCGAGTTCGACCCACGGGGTATAATCTGCGCACCTTTCGTAGGTAAATGGTATCCTGCCGCGGCCATAGATTTGTTTCTCGCCGATTTCACCGCGTACTTTGAAGTAGGTCCAGCCGCGTTTGTGCATCATGTCTCTTTCGTCCACGACATGGGCGTCTTGCGGCCAGGGATAACGGAATGACTCAAAATCTGTTTCAGTAAGTTCATTATATGAGATACTGCCGTGAAAGTCTCCGGCATTGTAAAAGCGGTTGTCCAATGCCCCCGTCAAGAGCCCCGTTTCTACATCTCGTTCATAGCTGATTCCCTCTATTTTTCCTTCTATGCTGTTGAGAAAGTTCGTGAGTTCTGCCGAATCTGTCGGCAGCCTTCTTGTTCTAAGGTCCCGCAGCGGCAAATGGTAGTTGTTAATGTAGATGGTTTTACTGCCGGAATGATAATAGTAATTGCCCTTGCTGTTCTGCATCCAGCTGCACAGCCGGCTCTTCATCTGCGGGTCCCACCGCTGCATCATCATGAACATTGCCCCCTCGACGCCCTGCGGAAGGTAGAACCATTGTTCGTATGCGCCCTTGCTCAGGCTCCTGCCCCGTGCGAGGTTGCGATTGGCCTGTTCTACTTCGCTCCATGCCTGTTCCACGAAGTGGAAACTCCTGACCGCTGATATGTCCGGCAGGCCCAATCCGGCGGCTCGCCTGTCTTGTTGACCTTTGGTCAGTGTCAGAACTCCACCGGTTCCAATCGCCAGAACTATCGCTGTAATTGTGATTCCAAGTTTTGTCGTCAGGGCGGCGAGCACCGTCGCAGCCAGGCCGACTTCTGTTGATTCGCCTGCAACTGCACAGCTAACAAAAGCCGCCTTCGACGGGGCAGTCATCTTGCCGAACAGGCACAGACCCGTCAGCATCATCGCCTTGCTGAAGCCCTGTCTGACAAGTTTCTTTTTCAGAATCTGTTTCGCCCGGAAAAACCACACCTGGGCGGTAGTCCGGCTGCAATCCATAATCTGGGCTATCTCGGCGTACTGTTTCTGCTCGAAGCATCGCAGCACCAGCACATTGCGATACCGAAATTTCATGCCCTCGATACCGTCAAAAATGGCATGTGCCAGTTCACCGCGTACGGCGTTATCAAGTCCGTTGCCTTCACTGTGTCCGCCGCAGACGGCCTCTAACTGGGATTCTTCCAGCCGTATTACCTTTCTGTGTTTGGCTTGGCTGCGGAAATGGTGCTGGGCCTTGCCCATTGCGACACGGTAAAGCCAAGGCCAGAAACTTTGCGGTTTGACCAGGTCCTTTAGTGACTTAACCATCTGCAGCATTGTCTCCTGTAGCAGGTCCTCGGCAAGGTCATTATTTAGTGTGACTCGGTATAGGTATGCGCGTACCCTCCCTTCAGCCAGCTCTGCCAGCTCGCGCATACTCTCCTGGCAGCCAAGCTGAGCCTTTTTGACAAGCTCAACGATTCTTTCATCCGGCGGATTCATTCACTATGAATTTTAGTCCACTAAAACGGTTATTCTTGCGCTTTTTTAGAAAAATTCCGTAAAAATTCGCTAATTTTTATCGTTAGACAGGGCAAATAATCTGCGAAGTGCTTTTTTAGCACGCCGGCCGGTATCTTATCCAATAAAGCCGGGCTATGTAAAGGTCACTTGGAGCAGGATATTGTGTAGATATAGCGGTTTCGCAGGTGACTCTGGGCTTGGGTCTCTGTGGCCGACCGGCAGTGTGCTGTTATGAATACCATCTGTTTTAAGCTGCCGAAAGTGCTTTCGTTTGGGTTGATTTTCGGAAGCTTGGCAGGACAAAACTCTCGACTATTTTTTGCCAGTTCATCTTACTGGCCAGCTCATAACCTTGTTCAATCAATGTCTTGACGTCGTCCTCGCTCCTGGCCAGGCGCGAGTAGATTTCTCCCGCAAGGCCCTGAGCTATTTGCTGCTCTATCCGCCGCAGTACGCCGCGACCGATAGGCTCATGCGATGACTGAGCGGCATCGGAATTCACATAGTCCGCGATGATTATATTATTGGGTATCTGGTCTCTCGTTACTTGCTGGATGAATCCCGCACAACCGCATACACTGGACAAAACGCAGATGCCGCCGTAAGTCAAAGGCTCAAGATGACTGATGCCGAACGGCTCATAAACGCTGAGCCCGAATTCTACGTCGGTGCCCCGACGAATATCAGCAAATTCCATATCTTCGGGCATACTTCTGCCGCAAAGCCGCTGCTCGAATCCGAACTGGTTTATAAACACGGCTTTTATATTGCGGCTTCGGGCGTTGAACCTCTGAACGAGGGTATAGAATTCCGTTTCACCGCCCGACAGGTCGGGCCAGCCCTGTTTATGCGCCACCGGCCAGCCGTACGCCGATTCCATATTAGCAATGTACTCGGGGTCCCTCTGACACACTTCCGTCGATAGAATGAAAAAGACCCCGCTTTGCTCCTGGCTGGTGAATTGCCTGTTAATCTCTTCGAGTATCTCAAGGTCGCGCCATAGCCCCTTGCTTCTTACAAGCCTTGTTACATGAGTGAATATGTAGTCCGGCCTGTAACCGAGAAGGTCTTCGCAATACTGCTGGAGTTTGCGTTTCGATTGGAGCTTCTGGTCCACCGTCGTCTCGTAAGCCGGTATCCCGTTATACACCACATCGATTGGCGTATCCGCAAACGGCTGCGAAAGGAATCGCAGCTCCCTCGCTGTGTAGTCACCGACCGCACAGATAGCGTGGCAGTGTCTCGATGCCTCGACCAGCGGATGTTTGAAGTATTCATCCTGACTGCCGAATACATCGGACAGGTATTCACCCTCTTTCTGACCTTCCCGCAGAGCATTGTAAAAGTGAACGTCATGTCCCGGATGCTCCTCGACTATCCTGCGGATTGTCGCCACTTCGTGGGCATAGAACACCGTGCGAAAATCATGACGGCTGTCACATAGCGCTGCGAGCAGGCTCGGCATACCCATCCACTCGTGCCCGACCATTATACCGGGTGCGTTCGCCGCACCTATAACCCCGAGTATCGGAATGACCGCCGCAGCTAAGCGAATGTACTGCTCGTATTCCCAGATATATTCGAATTGGTCCGACCGGATGCCGAATCGCTCGTAGAGTCGCACCTTCAGCTCGTTAACCGGCTCAGCGAACATACCGGTGACATCAACAAGAATCATCTCGGCCGTGCTTTCGACGCCGCCCTGTTCATCGACGAACATCTTCGTGCCGTAGATAATGTTCGCGTTATATGTTCTTTCAAGCTCTGCAAGGCTCGCTGCATAATCGGTGTTATAAACGCCGTCCAGCGATGAATACAGAACCTGTCCACCTTGCCCCATTCGTTTTGATAGCGGCGCATCCCTGTCAAACAACGGCCCTATGATAATAGAGCGACCGGCGAATTCAAGATATGCCTTGCAGGTGAAAAACCCCTTCAGAACCGCTCCGATGCCGCCTATTTTTTGGGTGGTTTCATGTGTGACGTGTACGATAACAGGGCCGTTCTCCATAAGCTCACTCCGAGTTCATCTCTCGTCAAAGTCGCCTTATCTTATTGCTATCGCTCCACTTAAAATATACGAACGACCGCGGCTTTGGACAAAAAACGACCGCCTATTTTTCTATGTAATTTCAGATTGGTCTCTTATTGTGTCGGAACGGAGGATTTTTTCGGACGTGCTGTTACTGCTTAAGAGATTTGTGACCGCAGTGTCCTTATCAGGCCTGCCAATACCTGTGGTGGAATGTCGGACAGCTCCGCCTCCGGAATATCGGCCAAGGCGATTCGGTCGAGCAGTTTCAGCGAAACCTCTGGCGCGGATTGGATGGATTTGAATGTGGTCGCCGCGTCGTCAAGCTCCCCGTCCGCCATCTGCCGCAGATATTTTACTATTGTTTCGTAGAGTGCGTCTTCGTCAACAACATCTTCAACCCGTGCCGCCGTCGCGGGGGCGGGCGGAGTTTTATCGTTGTTCGTTTCAGGCGGCGTTGCCTTCTCGCTCAGTATCTGCTGCTCCAGCATGAACGTCTCATCCATTAGCTTCCGCTTTCTTTTCTCCGCTTCTTCATCCACCGGGGCCAGCTTCAGGTCATTCTCGACATTAAGATTCGGCACATATATCTTGTTGTGGCACGAAGGGCACTTGCCCCATTTGCCTGCAACCTTCTCATTGGCCTCGATTTTCTTGCCGCAGTAATCGCAGTGAAATGTTATTGCCATCTTCTTACCTCGCCAAAGCTATTTACTTGAATTATATTCGGCGCACACCTCGGTCGTTATACCGCCGCGGGGAGTAAATCTCGATGTCACCTTCATCCGGCGGCACCTGCACGCACCCGACAAATCGTCAAGAATCTCGTTCGTCAGAGCCTCGTAGAATATACCCCTGTTGCGATAGCTTTGCATATAGAATTTCAGGCTTTTCAGCTCTATGCACAATTTGTCCGGGCAGTACTCGATTACAATCTCGCCGAAATCAGGCTGACCCGTCCGCGGACAAACGCTGGTAAACTCAGGACAGCGAATCGTGATTATATAGTCCCGCCCGGGCCTGGGATTATCGAATAATTCCAACTCAGGTCTGTCGCCCATCTTTACACCTCGCCATTTCGACTAAAAGCAATATAATGGATATTCGGTGATTTTACAAGACTCTTCGATTATGACTGATTGCAGCAAGAAAGCCGTTGTCCTTCTCAGTGGCGGGCTCGATTCCGCCACAACACTGGCTATCGCCCGGGACGAAGGCTTCGATTGCTATGCCCTTACATTCCGCTACGGCCAGCGCCACGCCCGCGAAATCATTTCAGCCAAAAATGTGGCAAATGCACTGGGTGTAGTCGGACACAGAATCATCTGTATAGACCTGAGCGTATTCGGCTCTTCCGCTTTAACCGACTCTTCAATCGCGGTCCCCAAGAATAGAGACGGTTTGGATTCGCCACAGGCAATTCCAGTTACTTATGTCCCCGCCCGCAACACGATTTTCCTCAGCTACGCCCTGGCCTGGGCCGAAGTCCTCGGCTCATTTGACATCTTCATCGGTGTCAACACCGCCGATTACAGCGGCTACCCGGATTGCCGGTCCGAGTTTATAAAAGCTTACCAGTCCATGGCCAATCTCGCCACGGCAGCAGCCATCGAAGGCAAAGGTGTATATACAGTTCACACGCCCATCATCGATTTGACAAAGGCACAAATAATTCAAAGGGGCACAGACTTGGGCCTGGATTATTCACTGACGCACAGTTGCTACGACCCCGACGAACAAGGCAGAAGCTGCGGCAGATGCGATTCCTGTCGCCTGCGACTTAAAGGTTTTGCCGAGGCAGGCCTGAAAGACCCTATTGAATACATCAAATAATTCGGTTAGCCCCCAGCTTTATGCTGGGGGTTTGTGTTCATCATCGTTTCGATACCCTCCTCCAAATCCTCGAAGATAAAATCC
>CAYSTP010000094.1:0-8178 GCA_964434085.1 uncultured Pirellulales bacterium | reverse complement strand
AACCCGCGGCGGTAAAAGTCCCGCGGCGAGGAGTCAGATGCGAAACTCCGGTTTCCTGTGGTTGAGCTGGGCCTTGAGCCTGGCGACGATGGATGAGTGCATCTGCGAGACGCGGGACTCGGACAAATCGAGCGTGGCGCCGATTTCCTTCATAGTCATCTCTTCGTAATAATACAGGACTATGATAAGCCGTTCGGCGCGGGTCAGGCCTTTGGTCAGCAAGCTGCGGAGGTCCCGCTTCTGCGCCTCGGTCAGCGGGTCAGCACTTCGCTGATCTTTTAGAACGTCGATTTCGCGGAGGTCTTTGTCGCCTTCCTCTTCGCCGTACTTGGCGTTTAATGAGACCAGGCCGACGGCGTTGGCGTCGCGTTTGAGGCGTTGGAAATCCTCCATGTTGATATCAAGCTCGGAGGCGGTTTCCTGCTCGGTGGGTTTTCGGCCGAGATGCGCCTCGAGGGATTGAGTGGCCCTTGAGAGCTGATGGGCGCGGGCACGTACGAGCCTGGGAACCCAGTCCATGCTGCGAAGCTCGTCGAGGATGGCGCCCCTGATGCGCGGGGAGCAGTAGGTCTCGAACTTGACGCCTCGCTCGGGGTCGAAGGCGTTGAGGGCGTCCATAAGACCGAAATTGCCGGCGCTGATGAGGTCGTCGAGCTCGACCTTGTCGGGCAGCTTGGTGTGCAGCCGCTCAGCGACGTACTTGACCAGCGGCCTGTAGTGTCCCATCAAGAGATTTCGAGAATCCTCATCGTGGTCATTGAAGAAGTCCTGCCACACCTTTTTGATGTCAATCTTTTCAGTGGTTTCCATCGGGTCCCTCCATCTGGCTAATCCGTTTCTATTTTCCGAACGGGACTTACGTCCCATAAACTCAAAGAGAAGCTTTTTCTGTTGGATTTGAGGTCGGTCATCAGGAAAACATCTTTCATATTCTGATTATCGAAAAAATTGGCTGGAACTTTAGGAGAACCAACCGGCCACTTTCCTTAAAAAGGTTTAATTAAAAGTCGTTAAACAGATTAGGCGAAGGAGCGTCCGGTCGCCGAAAAACGACTCAAAAACCGTCAAGTTACAGATGATTGCCGCGGTCCGTCGCCGTAGCTGGGGGGCGTCGGCGACTTTTCCCAGAGCAATTGGGCGGCAAATTGCTGCTGCACTGTATTTTCAAGGACCTTTTCCACCTGCAACCGGATGTATCGTTCCCTGCTGATTTTCAGCAACTGCTTTGCGTGGTTATCGGCGACGGGCTTGACTTCAAAACAACCACCCGAAAGAAATTTGATGTTATCTGTGTCATTGAGCAACAGACGGTTTGTCAGTGCGTACTCATCCAGAGCGATGTCCAGGACGTCTGCAAATTCGGCACAGGGTAAATCATTTGGTGTAAAGCCGGGCTTATCTGCACTTCGAAGGTTCAATGCGAGGATTTTCTGGCGCGTGTGAGTAAATTCGAGGATTTTGAGCAGTACCTCGGTTAGGTTGTCGGTTGCCAGGGTAGTGCATTTAGCCGCTTGCGTCCTGCTTTGATGTTTGAGGCTTTCGTCCGTGATCACCTTTTTCTCTCCAACATTCCTGAATTTTATTTTTTCCGGCAAGGTTGAGCCGATGCCAACCGCTGCTTTGGTTTTTTTCTAAGCTGTCTTCTGGTCCTTGTACTGTTGTCTGAGGATTCTTTTTATTTCGGAAAGGGTCTTTGTTTTTTTCAGTTCGGTGATTTGTGCGAGCCTTGGGAAGACGGATTCGTCGTAGAGTCTGTGTCCGCCGGCGGTCCACTGGGCTTCCTGAATAAGCCCCATAATTGTGTAGTTGTGGATGGTTTGCCTTGAGAGGGGGGTGCATCGAATCAGGTCTCCGATTCGATACAATCTGGCCGGTATTCTAAAGCTCTTTTGAGCCAATGCCATACCCCGCACGTCAAAGTGAACAAGTCAGAAGGCATTATACGTTTTGCAAAATGTAAAAGCTTATTTATCGGATGTCAACTTTTTTTTATTTTTTTTCAAAAATTTTTGTAATCGCTGATTACGCCGGCTGGGCTGGTTATTTGACAGGATACCGCATCGTCGCCGAGACCTTGGCCTTAGTTTACACTATGGCGGGACAAGATACGGGGCAGGCTGTTTTACCGGACGTTGGTTTGGCGTGGGCGAGTTCTTTACTTATAGCCACCTATGAAGAGCTCAAAGTCCTTGGGGCCCCCGACGGGGAGGTCACAGAGTGTGGCACTAGATGGTATTGTCATCTATCGGTTTTTTGGACAGGATTGCACGGATTGACGCGCCTACGCCAAGGCTACGTCGGGCAGGCATGAATTAACACCATTTCTCTGACGCTGATTTCGCTGATTATTGCTTTGTCGCGGTTGTCTTTGACAACCAGCTTTCGCAAATAGGTATTCATAAAGCGAGCTTTGTCGTACCTGATTTGCTCAATCACCACCCCTTTTGGGTGATTGTCAAAGCTGTAAAAGTAATTAAGTATGTGCATACATACTTAAGTAGCCTATTATCAGAAGCAAGTTAATGCCCGGGATTATTTTCGATGTGGGGTGTGGGGTGGTGGTTCGTGAGTCGTGAATCGTGGTTTGTGGCGGCACTTGGCTAGTTTTTGGAGATGAGAAGGGGGTTGCATTTAGCAGCAAGTGAGAGGAGAATAACAGGGCAATAAGTGAGATATGTACCACTAAACTGACCAGCGTTTGTGAGGAATTGTTTTGTGAAAGAAATTCTGCTGGCGGGTTCAGGATGGAAAAGCGATGAAGATTTTTATGACGCCTTTTTTGCGGCCGTGGGCGCTCCGAAATGGCACGGACGGAATCTTGACGCGCTAAGTGATAGTATAGGCGCCGGTTCTATTAACCAGGTTGAGGTACCTTACGTTATCAGGATTGCCGGCGTGGAAAGTATGTCGCTTGAGGCCCGACAGTTCTTGGAGAGGTTTCGCACGTTGATTGACGGCCTGAAGGCAGAAGGAATAGAGGTTGACCTTATCTGCGAAGATTAGGCTAAACGGGGGCGGATTTTTTGGTTTTAAGGAGAGGGATTGGCGGGTAAAATTGCAGCCACAGAGCTCACAGAGACCACAGAGATGTAATATTTGTTAAAGACCAAAGACTACGGCTAATAATAACCACAGATTTACACTGATTTTTGAGATGACAGACGACGGACGACGGATGACAGATTGGCGGGTAGAATTGTAATCGCAGATTATGCAGATTTGACTGATTACGCGGATTTAATTAACCACGGATGGACACAGATTAACACGGATTTTTAATCCTTGAGACTAACGACCAGCGACTAAAGACTGGCGACTGATTTGGGTTGCGTTTGGTGGGCCGGCGCACCAGATGACGGACTTGGCCTATTTAGTACGGGACTCCTTTCAATCGCAGGGGTGGGGGTTATATAAACGACAATGACCCCACAATAAATCCCCTTGGGCCAAACGTCGGCGGGACAAGTTGCGGGGCTAAATTTTAAGACATAAGACAACCCCGCGTGAAACGTGAGACTAAATATTTGTCTGCGCTGCGCTACGAAGCGTCCTATAAGAATCTGTCGCTATAAAAGTTATCGCCGGCGGTGCGACTCAACTGGTTGGTTTGAGGATTTTGAGTTTTTGTTTGCCGGAGAGAGTTTTTCAAGAGAAAGCCTTGAGTGAAAAACCGATAGATAGCTGATAAGGTGTGATTTTTTAGGTCCTGAAATCTTAAGAGTAGCAGGATTTGCACAGGGGTTTTATGTCATCCGACGATTCAAGAGAGAAAGATTCGCAGGGCGCAGGGAAGGGTGATACATCGGTGCTGGAGCGGATTACGCCGCTGGCAAGGCAGATAAACTGCCTGGATATCCAGCGGATAGCGGAGGTGTGCGTGACGGGCATACCGGAACTTGTTAACGTGCGCTTCGCATCGGTTTATGTACTCGATGAGACGAGCAATATTCTTCACCTGCTGCGGCATAATCATCCTTATCTTATTAACAAGATTGTTTCGCTGAATCAGAATCCGCCTTCACCTATGGTCATGGCGGTGCGCAGCAAGGGGATTATACTTACTGAGGACATTGATTTGCATAAGAAGCCGATTATACGTAAGTCTCAGCGGCGGTTTCTTGAAAATTACAGGACGAAGAGCTGCCTGATTCTGCCGTTGGTCTGCCAGGACAGGGTTGTAGGGGTTCTGAATCTGGCGGACAGGATAGGGTCGAGATTTTTCTGCAAAGAAGATATCGCGCTGGTAGAGCTATTGGGCCAGTTGGTTGGTGCGTCGGTCGGGAATATCAAGCTGTTCGAGAAGACCCAACGACAGGCGACTACGGACGGGCTGACAGGCCTGGCGAACCATCGGATGTTCTACGAGATACTTGAGAGGGAATTGTGGCGGTCTCGCCGGTACGGCGGGCAGATATCGGTAATAATGGTGGACGTTGATAATCTCAAGAGAATAAACGACACATACGGTCACCGGGTGGGAGACAAGGCGATAAGGCAGGTCAGTCAGAAGATAAAGCAGTGTATCCGTCAGATAGATACTGCGGCGAGATACGGCGGGGATGAGTTTGCGGTCATATTGCCGAATACGTCTCTGGCGGAGGCGGTAGTGGCCGCCGAGCGTATGGTTGAAGTGGTGTCCCGCTCGACTTTGACGGCCGAGGAGCAGGAGATTCCGCTTTCAATAAGTGTCGGGCTGGGCCAGTACGACTGCCACGCGAGGCCGGAGGATATAACCAGCCGTTCGGACCAGGCACTGTATACAGCCAAACAGGCGGGCAAGAACACGGTCAGGATATTCGAGCCGAGCTACAAATCGGGCATCTGACTCAAACTGAATGTTTTGGAACAAGACGTTCAATTTTCGCGTTGCTCGTTGCTCGTATCTCGTGTTATAGAGGCTGAACAGGACCCCCAGGATAAATCCATTCGACTACTTCGACGGCGCTCGGTACAAGTGCGCTCAGGGCAGGTTTGGGTGGGCGAACGAAAGGACAAATTAAGCCCCGAATAAATTCGGAGGTTAAATATTTTCACCGGGATTACATCAGATGACGGGGACTTCGGCTGGCGGCAGGGCAACAACTTTATTTCGTCCGGTCCGCTTGGCTTCGTACAAGGCCTCGTCGGCGCGTTTCATGATGGTCTGTGGCGTATCGGGCACAGAGGCGTCCCACTGCGTAAGGCCGCAACTGATAGTCGCCCTGTCAACGCCCTGTATTGACAGCTTACTTGCCTGACGTCTTATTCGTTCGAGCAGCACCAGCCCACCGCTGATTGTTGTTTCAGGCATGACGAGTACAAATTCATCACCGCCGTACCGGGCGATTATAAAGTCGGTTTCTCTAATGCTGTTTCGTATAAGTTCCGCGAGCTGTTTTAGTGTGCGGTCGCCGGCGGCGTGGCCTGAACGGTCGTTTATCTGCTTGAATCTGTCGAGGTCGATGATAGCGACTGAGAAGCATCTCTGGTAACGGGCGGAACGCGCACATTCGGCTTTGAGCATATTTTCGAGCACTCTTCGCGTACCAACGCCGGTCAGCGGGTCGGTTTCACTGTCGCGTCGGGCATCGAGGTAGCTCTTGTAGAGCTTTGCATTGGTCAGATTGATATTCAAGACCTGCTGCAATAACGTGGCCTTGTAGAGCTGCGATTGTTCGGGCTTTTCGTTGGGCAGGGTCGGATGGCACATGCACAGAAAGCCGTTTATCGTGTCGCCGGCGTGAGAATTGCCTTGTGTGCGAATCTTTAGGGGGATAACGAGTTTCGATAGGACGCGACTCGTATCTTCGCAGCCGGCGCAGGTGGTGTCGATGTGAATGCGTACGGATTGCGGCGTTTTGTCTGAGACGGCGTCATCGATAAGCTGCTTATGGGACTTTCTGCAGTTGTTGCATTCTATGATGGGTTTTGAAGAGGCCTTAGAGGCCAGGCAAAGGACGGCGTTTTGGGCGCCGAAGCTTTTAGGGACTTCATTGATGGCAAGAGAGACGACATCTTCGAGTTCAAGACTTTTGAGTCCGGCCGGCAGCATTGCGAGCTGTTCGGCGGCGGCCTGCATGTCTTTGTTGCTCTTTAGGCGGTATGCGATGAGGTCACGGCTGGATATCATAGCGACAGCTTTTCCGTCCTGCAGAATCGGCAGGTGCCTTATTTGATGTTCGGCCATCAGTGCCTCGGCTTCGGTGACGCTGGTTTGCGGTGTGCAGGACAGAACGGATGAGGTCATGACATCCCTGATGAGTGTATCTTTTGGAGAAAGTGATTTGGCGAGGACTTTTGAGAGCATGTCGCGTTCGGTAATAATTCCCACGAAGTCGCGGTTTTCGTCGAAGACAGCCAGACAGCCGACATGGTGACGGCTCATTTGCTCTGCGGCATCTGCGACGGTGACGCTTTGTCCGATGTCGAAAAGCTGGTCGGCGGCATTTTGAAGCTGTTTGATTTCTCCTACGCGTGGTACAAACACTTGTCTTGCCTCGCAGAAAAAGATTCAGGAACCTTGTTGTAATCAGGACTTTAGCTGTTAATCGGATAAAATCACGGCGGCGGTTAATTACAAAGTCCTGTTTTTCTGTATAATTTTATCGGAATTACGATTTTGAAGCCGGCGTATTTCTCGATGCTCGATGCCCGGCGCCTGATAACGGCGGGTCAGTCCTTTCGAGAATCGAGTATTTATCTTCGCCATTGGGCCTTTCTGACCATCAAAGGCGGTACGTGAACGGGTTTTACGGAGCGCTGTCCCGAAGATATGCAGCTTGTTCCGTTGGGATACCATTTAAGCTCATAGATTTTCAGGTTGGCGCGAAACAGCCTGTCGTTGTTTTTCTTGGTCATGATACCGCCTGCGACTTTTCAAAGTTTCCTTTGAGGATTGACATTTTATCGGCCAAAAGCCAAGGCGGCTTTGGCAGGATTGCAGCGGGGTACGCGGTAATTTGTCCGGGGCTTTATTGCGGCAGTTAAAGGGGCTAAAAATTGCCGGCGGCCAGATTAAAAAAGTTGACTGATTCCGATATTGTTGCTTTATTAGGCAAGTCCAATAAGGTTAGACCGGTTTTTAGTTTGGAGAACTGCTTATGGCAAAGGAAAAGATGCCGCACCCAGGACACGACAAGCATTTGTGCTACCTGAATAATATCGGCGTGCAGCTCAGTAATCCCGCGGAGTACAAGGCATTGGTGAAGAACGCTGAGTATATGTGTAAGGTCTGCGGTCGGGTCGCGGCCAAAAGTACGAATCTGTGCAAGCCGGTCAAACTGTAGTTCGTGACTCGTCGCTCGCCGGCCGTATGGGGTAAACAAACGACGTAACCCACAGGCAGACCTGAAGGCTAACCAAAAGACAGAAGAATCTCCCATGTAAAGTTGGAGATTAAACGGGTGGGGTTACCAGTTCGGGTAATTGATGTTGCTCCATTTTGTCGGCTGGTTGTTGATAGCCAGTACTTCGGTTCGAGTTATCAGCCAATTGCCGTCCAAGCCCTTTTCCAGGTCGATTTGCACTTTGACCAGTACGAGTTTGGCAAACTCGGCGTAGTAACTTTGCTCGTCAAAAAAAATTCTGTTCAGCATCGTCAGGCTCGCTGTGTTGCCGGACACCTGCATTTGAAGGATTGAGTCATAGACCCTGCTCACCGCAGGCGGGCGCAGGACTACGCGACAGTGCTGCACCAGGGCGGTTTTGTCGGAATGGGCAGAGTCTTTGTAATTTTCGGCGAGAACGGCGGCTATTACGTCACAGTCCTCGTTCTCGAAGGCTTTTACGCCGGTGTCGATTACGTTTTCGATTTTTTCACGGTCTGTGCTGACGGCGAAATCAAGGACCGGGGCCATTAAGGCAACGAGCAGCGGAATCAGCCAGAGTCGGCGTTTGGACTTGGCGTGAACAAAGGGATATATGACAGCTACGACCAACAGAAGCACCGCGGCTGTTATCAGCAATGTCCAGGGCTGTTCAAAGATGTTCCACACGATTTTTTCCTAAATAAGAATTAGTTTCGCAGGGCGCCGATGGGCGCGGGTATTCGGCCTTTGCGGGCGATGAATTTCGGCGAGGCTGTTTTGGGGACGGGCATAACGGGGGCCGAGCCCAGGAGGCCGCCGAAGTGAACTATGTCACCGGCCTTTTTTCGCGGGACGGGAATAACGCGGACGGAAGTTGTTTTATTGTTTACGA